>DASTWV010000022.1 GCA_035765775.1 Actinomycetota bacterium
CCCCGGGAGGGGACCTCAAGGTGGATTTCGGACGGACCTCAGACGGTTGGGCAGATCTGCTGGCCACCGCTGGGCAGTTTTCGTGGCCGCCAGCGGGCAGGTTCGTGGCCGTCTACGGGCAGTTTTTCATGGCCGCTAACATCACGACCGCGGAAGCGAATTATTGGGGTTGGCGTGGTTCTCCGGACACCGCTCCTATGCCGCGTGATCCTTCCTGCCGCCCGCGATCCTAGCCTCGTATTTGGCCGGACTGCTGCAAGAGTGAGAAATGTAAACACATTCAGTTGCTGCGAGTGCCAAGGGAATCACCGTGGCCCCTGCAAAATCGGCGCTTCCTGCGACTGCTCGGGCCTTCCGGCGTTGGCTTAAGTCCCCTGAATAGAATCAAGCACGTGAAGCACGCAGCTCACGTCAGGTTTGGCCGCGCCAGCGGCATTCTGCCGGGTCCTGCGGGTCCGGGTCAGCGGCGGCCAGGCCGATCGGCGGCGGCTTTCTTCAACGACCCGGCGATGCGGACCCCGAGCCGGGCCGAGTGGTAGCTGACGACCACTGCGATCACCAACGCCACGGCCGGGTCCAACCAGAACGTGCCGCCGGTGACGGTGATCACCGCGCCGGCCACCGCCACCCCGCCGGCCGCCGCGGCGTCGCCAGCCGTGTCCAGGAGCACCGCTGCACGGTTGAGCGCAGCGCCCTCGTCCTCGTCCCCTTCGCCGGCGCCGCCGAGAAGAAGGGCTCCGCCCAGCATGACGACGGCGGCGACCCCACTTGCGACAAGCATCGGCAGCCCGTGCACCTCGTGCACCCCGGAGGACAAGCGGCGGACCGCCTCCGCTGCGACCAGCACGTTGAGCGCCAACAGCCATCCCGCATTGACCATTGCCGCGCAGCGCGTGGCCCTGGGGTAGCCCGCCGGCCGCTTGGGTGTCGGGGGCCGAGCGGCTAAGCGGACCGCGGCCAGCGATACCCCGATCGCTGCTGCGTCGGCGAGGTAGTCGGCTCCCTCTGCTAGGACTCCGACGGAGTGGGCGAAGATCCCGACCGCCAGCAGCGCCCCGACGAGGGCCAGGTTGGCAGCAAGGACCAGCCACAGGCGGGCGGTCCTGGTCAAAGGAACGCCCGACCCGTCCAGCCGCCCTGCTTCCCCCGGGTCACCACCCGTTGCGGTGTACCACCTCGTCGAATGGCCGGCGGCCCCGGTCGAGCGAGCCGGACCTCCGGTCGGTTGCCGCCTTCCCGACCGTCACGATGGCCACCGGCTGCTCCCCCTCCGGGATGCCCAGCAGCGCTCGCAGCCCATCCTCGTCCCGCACCCGCAGCACCCCGGCGGCCAGGCCGTGGTCCACGGCCGCCAGCAGCAGGAGCATGAGCGCGCACCCGGCGTCGACATACCAGAAGGGGATGGGCCAGGAGGGCTCGGCGCCCGGGCCGAGCTTGTCCGCCTCGGCGTAGCGCTCGGCGTAGGCCTGCCGGGAGGTGCACACCACAACCAGCACCGGGGCACTGGATATCCACGGTTCGAAGCCCCGGGCGAGGTAGGACTCCTCGGCGCACAGGGTGGCAATCTGCGCCCGCAGCCCTGGATCGGTCACCGCGACGAACGACTGGCCCTGGCTGTAGCCGGCGCTCGGCCCCCGCCGGGCGGTATCCAGCAGCGCGGAAAGCGTGGCATCGGGGACGGGATCGGGCAGGTAGCGCCGCACCATGTGGCGCCGGCGCACGACCTCATCGAACTCCATGATTATCCGTCGGGAAGGGGGGATTTGAACCCCCGGCCTCCACGTCCCGAACGTGGCGCGCTAACCAAGCTGCGCTACTTCCCGAGGTGCTGAGTGTACCGCGCCGGGCACCCCGGCCAGAGCCAGGCACCGTCCGGGGCTACATCGCGGGCTACGGGCCGGGCGCCCCGTCCGAGGCCTGCCACGCTTCCCACTGCAGCATGCGGGAGTAGAGGGCCACATCGATGGTTGGCGGCGGTGGGGGAGGAGGCGGCGGTGGCGGCGGAGGCGTCGTCACCACGGGCACCACGGGCACCACGGGCGGCGGCGGTGCAGCGGTCTTGGGTGCTGGCGCTGGCGCCACCACGGCAGGCTTGGGTGCCACCACGGCCGGCTTCGGTGCCGCCGGCGCCACGGCGGCGGCACCGCTCAGGTGGTCCACGAAATCCTGAACCACCATCAGCCCGATCGGCGACGGCTGCAGCCCGATCCCGACCAGGGTGTAGATGCCGTTGGTCAGGATCACCTGGTGCTCGGGGCTGGCCTCGAACGCCGATTCAACCTGGGCCACCGACGGTCCGTACCCGACGTTCTCCCCCCCGGCGTTGGCGGCCGGCACATCGTTGGGGAACAGCGGGTTCTGGAAAATCTTGCCGGCGTCCGCCATCTTCACCGCTTGGGCCTGGGCGACGCCGCTCAGCGCGCTATTGAGCGCTACCGGTGCCAGGTGGTGGTTGGCCCGGTCCTGGTTGATCAGGTTCAGCAGGGTGGCCACATCACCGCTGCCGGCGTGACCCTTCGGCAGCAGTGGGGGGAGGCTCATCAGAGCTACGCAGCCAAGGGCCACTGCGCCGCTCAACCACAACTTCCTGCGTCGGCCCAGCAGGTGCTGGCCTGCTACCGACATTCCGTCCCTGGGTATAGGGCCATTCGGCTTCCCCTTCCGCTCGGCTCAGGGCCCCAGTAGCACGTCTAACCAGTCACGCTCCGCTCGCGCACGCGACGAAACGACACCTGGTTGAGCACTGCGGGGAGTGGAGGAGACGCCAGGCCGAATTGGACTTTACAAACGACGGCCACGAGCGCTCCTTTTCTAACTGCAATTCCGCATTACGCACGACACATAGGCGCACTGGCTTCGGACACACACGTGTTGCACGGCCCCGGCAGGGCCCCCCGGCGTGCCAGCCAGGCCGCGTTCCACTCCAATGACCCTTGATGTGGGTTCTAGTCCAGGAAATGGAAAAAGCAACCTGAATTAACTGAAGCCGCATCCTAAAGGAGTCGCTGCGGACTACGCAACTACTGATGCGCTCACTCGTCCGATTTTGCACGAGGTTGCGAAAAAATTTGTGGCTGTCCGGCTTGGTCGCCTGCGGGCATTGGGACGGGCTGTGCCCCGGACCCGGCCCCCACCGAGCCCGGTGGGATCAGTGCGGGAGCAGCACCTCGGCGATCTGGACAGCGTTCAGGGCGGCCCCCTTGCGCAGGTTGTCGCAGGCACAGAAGAAGGCGAGGCCGTGGTCGTCGTCCAGGTCGGGACGGATCCGCCCTACATAAGAAGGGTCTTTCCCGGCGGCCAGCTGGGGGGTGGGCAGGTCGGCCAGCTCCACCCCGGGCGCTTCCCGGAGGCACTCCTCGGCGGAGGCGGCGTCCACCGGTGCGGCGAGGCGGACCCAGACCGAGGCGCCGTGGCCCACGATCGTCGGCACCCGGACGCAGGTGGCGGTCACCGCCAGGGTGGGCAGGCCGAGGATCTTGCGGCTCTCGTGGGCGAGCTTGGCCTCCTCGCTGGTGTAGCCGTGGTCCCGGGCCGAGCCCGCTCGGGGGATCACGTTGAATGCCACGGTGGTGGGGAAGGCGGTCGGTGGCGGCAGTACCTCGCTCAGGTGCTCGCCGCCGGTGGCGAGGGCATCGAGGGCGGCGGGGTCGGCGGCCAGCTTCTCCACCTGCTCGCGCAGCTCCTCGATCCCGGCCAGGCCGGCACCGGAGACCGACTGGTAGGACGAGACGATCACCTTCTCGAGCCCGAACCGCCGGTGGAGGGCGCCCAGCGGCAGCACGACGCCCAGGGTGGTGCAGTTGGGGCTGGCGATGATCCGCCGGGTGGAGTCGGCCAGCACGCCGGCGTTGACCTCCGGGCAGACCAGCGGGATGTCGGGGTCCATGCGCCAGGCGGCCGAGTTGTCCACCACCACGGCCCCGGCGGCCTCGGCCACCGGCCCCCAGGTCCGGGCCACGTCGTCCGGGGTATCCAAAAGCACCAGGTCCACGCCGTCGAAGATGCCCTCGCCGATCGCCTGCACGGTGAGATGGCCGCCGGCGAAGCGCACCTGGCGCCCGGCGGAGCGGGCGGAGGCGACCGCCAGCACCTCGGCGGCGGGGAAGGCCCGCTCCTCGAGCAGGTCGAGCATGACGCGCCCGACCACGCCGGTGGCGCCGACGACCGCAACCCGGGGGTTGGCAGGCAGCCTCATGCCGCCGGCCCCTCGCGCAGCACGGCGTCCTCGGGCAGGTCGAATGCCTCGTGGACCAGGCGGACGGCCTCGACCACCTCGGAGGCCTTGACCACGACCGAGATCCGGATGGCCGACGTGGAGATCATCTCGATGTTGATGCCCGCCTGGGCGAGGGTGTCGAACATCTTGGCGGCGATGCCGGTGTGGGTGCGCATGCCGGCGCCCACCAGGGACACCTTGCCGATCTCCGGCTCGGTGCTCCAGCCCTCGGCCCCGATCGACTCGGCGATCCGGGTGATGACCGCTTCGGAGCGGGCGATGTCGTCCTTGGGGATGGTGAAGGACTGGTCGGTGCGCCCGTCCTCGGACACGTTCTGCACGATCATGTCCACATTGATGGCCTCGCCCGCCAGTGCGCCGAACACCCGTGCGGCAATGCCCGGCTGATCCGGCACCCGGCGGATGCGCACCATGGCCTCCGACGTGTCGTGGACGACCGCCGAGATCAGCGCCTTCTCCATCCGCTCGTCCTCCTCTTGGACAAAGGTGCCGGTCTCGTAGTTGAACGAGGACCGCACGTGGAGCACCACACCATAATTCCTGGCGTATTCCACCGACCGCAGCATCAGCACCCGGGCGCCGCTGGCGGCCATCTCCAACATCTCCTCGTAGCTCACCACCGGCAACTTGCGCGCCTGGGGCTCGATGCGGGGATCGGCGGTGTACACCCCGTCCACATCGGTGTAGATCTCGCACACGTCGGCGTGCAGGGCGGCGGCGAGAGCGACCGCCGTGGTGTCCGAGCCCCCCCGGCCGAGGGTGGTCACGTCGTTCGCCCCGCTGGACACGCCCTGGAAGCCGGCGACGATGACGATCCGACCGGCCTCGAGCGCCTCCAGGATGCGCCGGGCCCGGACATCGACGATCCTCGCCTTGGTGTGGGTGGTGTCGGTCACGATCCCGGCCTGCGACCCGGTCAGGCTGACCGCCTCGTGGCCCATCTCGTTGAGCGCCATGGCCAGCAGCGACATCGAGATGCGCTCGCCGGCGGAGAGCAGCATGTCCAGCTCCCGGGGGTGGGGGATGGGCGAGATGGCGAGGGCCTGGTCCATCAGATGGTCGGTGGTGTCGCCCATCGCCGAGACCACCACCACCACCCGATTGCCCGCCGCCGCGGTCAGCCCGATCCGGTCGGCGACGATTTTGAGCCGCTCGGTGGTGGCGACGGACGAGCCGCCGTACTTCTGGACGACGAGGGCCACGCGGTCAGTCTCCTGTGGGGTCCGGCGTTGGGGCGGGACGGGCCAGTGTACCTACGAGTTCGGGAACTCCCGGCGGCCCTCCAGCGCCCGGCCGAGGGTCACCTCGTCGGCGTACTCCAGGTCGCCGCCCACCGGCAGTCCGCTGGCGATGCGGGTCACCTTCACGCCCAGGGGGGTGATCAGGCGGGCCAGGTACATGCCGGTGGCCTCGCCCTCGACGTTGGGGTTGGTGGCCACAATGATCTCGGCGATGCCCTCGGTCCGGAGCCGGGCGAGGAGCTCGCTGATGTGCAGGTCGTCCGGGCCGATGCCGTCGATGGGCGAGATGGCGCCGCCCAGCACGTGGTAGCGGCCCCGGAACTCGCCGGTCTTCTCGACCGCCACGATGTCCCGGGCCTCCTCCACCACGCACACCAGCGTCGGGTCCCGGCGGTCGCTGGCGCAGTACTCGCACAGCTCGGTGGTGGAGATGTTGAAGCAGCGGGCGCAGAAACGGGTCTTCTCTTTGACCCCGACGATGGCGGTGGCCAGCCGGCGGGCATCGGCGGCGTCCGACTTCAGGATGTGGAACGCCAGGCGCTGGGCGGTCTTCGGCCCGATGCCGGGCAGCCGGGCGAGCTCCTCGACGAGGTCCTGGACCGGGGCGGCCAGCATGGGCGGGGGCTCGGGCGGCTCGGAAGTTGCCGGGCGGGCTTAGCGCATCCCGGGCAGGCTCATGCCGCCTGCCAGGGGGCCGAGGCGCTCGGCCGCCAGGGCCTGCTGCGCCGCCAGACCGGCGTTGACCGCCGCCCGCACCAGGTCCTCCAGGAGCCCCATGTCATCGGGGTCGACGGCGTCGGCGCTGATGCTGACCTTGGTCAGCTCCTGGCCGGTGAACTCGACCTTCACCGCCCCCCCGCCGGCAGCGCCCTCGACGACGGCCTCGGCCAGCTCAGCCTGCGCCTTGGCGAGGTCGGCCTGCATCTTCTGGACCTGCTTCATCATCTTGTTCATGTCCATAGCGTTCGTTCCTTTTGGGCTAGCTCTCCTCGACTATCTCGGCGGCGAACCCTTCCCGGATCAGGTCGATGGGGTCCCGCGGCCTCGCCGGGGGAGGACCTCCGCGGACATCTTCTCCCACATCGCTCCCCGCCTGTGGATTTGGTCCGGGCCCGCTGGAGGCGGGAGGCGCCGGCGGCCGGGAACCGTCGCCCAGCACGCAGCGCACGCTGGGCCGCACGCCGAAGGTGTCGAACAGCGCTTCCACCAGCGGCAGCAGGTAGCCCGACCGGGGATCGGCCACCTTGTCCCGGTGGAAGCGGTGGGTGGGGGCGAACTCCAGCACCAGCTCATCGTGCTCGTAGGCGGAGGGCCGGGCCTCGTGGAGCATTGCCTGCGCCGAGATCTTCTTCGCCTTCACCTTCGCCAGCACGCTGTCCCAGGCCCGGGCGATGCGCTCCAGGTCCACCGGGCCGACCGCGGGTGCGGGCGGGGCCGCGGCGGCCGGAGCGGGCACGGGAGCAGGGACCGGCCTATCCGCCGGCGGGGGGAGTGGCCCCGGCGGGGTGATGGGTGCCAGCGCGGGCGGGGGAGGAGCAGGCGCCGCGACCGCGGCCGGCGGGGGGCGCTCGAAGGCGACCACTTCCCGGCGGGCCGGGGGCGGGGCCACCGGGGCGGGACGCTCCACCGGGGCACGTGCCGGTGCGGCGTGGGGCAGGAGCTGCGCCAGGGGAGCCGGGCTGAGGCCGGCGGCGGCGGCGTCCCCGGCAAGCCCCGACATCCGCTCCAGCCGCTCCAGCCGCGCCAGCAGGGAGGCGGGCGACGCGTGCAGCTCCGGCCGGGCCATCCGCACGACGGCGATCTCCAGCCCGAGGCGGCTGTCGGCGGCCTGGCGAAGCTGGAGGTGCGCCTCCCCGGCCAGGTCGAGGATCCGCAGCAGGTCCCCGGGCGCGAAACGGTTGGCCTGCCCCCGCAGCCGGTCGAGCTGGTCGTCGGCAACGTTGAGGATCTCCTGGGCGGCCGAGGCGTGCTGCACCAGGAACACCGACCGGAGGTGGTCGATCAGGCTGCGCAGGAATTCCCGGGGGTCCTGCCCGGAGCGGATCAGGCGGTCGGTGAACGCGAAGCAGGCCCCGGCGTCACGCTCGGAGATGAGGTCGACCGCCTCGAACAAGATCTCGCCCGGGACCGCCCCGAACAGCCGGGAGATGTCCTCGACGCCGATGCTGGAGCCCGAGTACGACATCGCCTGGTCCAGGAGCCCGAGCGCATCGCGCACCGAGCCCGTGGTCCGGGAGGCGATCAGCGAGGCGGCGGCGCCCTCGATGGCCACGCCCTCGGCCTCGCACACCTGAAGGAGGCGCCGGGCGACGGCGTCGGGCTCGACCGCCCGGAACTCGTAGCGCTGGCAGCGGTCCAGCACCGTCTGCAGCACCTTCGAGGGCTCGGTGGTGGCGAAGACGAACACCACGTGGCCGGGCGGCTCCTCCAACACCTTGAGCAGCGCGTTGTTGGCCGCCGTCGTCAGCATGTGGCACTCGTCCAGGATGTAGATCTTCCAGCGGCCGGCGACCGGGGCATAGGCCACCTTCTCGCGGAGCTCCCGGGCGTCGTCCACCGACCCATGCGAGGCGGCGTCGATCTCGACCACATCGAGCGATGTCCCCGCGGTGATCCCCCGGCACGAGGCGCACACGTTGCACGGCTCGCGGGTGGGAGCCTGCTCGCAGTTCAGGGCCTTGGCGAGGATGCGGGCGGTGGACGTCTTGCCCGTGCCCCGGGGGCCGGAGAACAGGCAGGCGTGGGGCAGCCGCTGCTCCGCCAAGGCGTTCTGCAGCGTGCGGGTGACATGCCCCTGCCCGACCACGTCGGAGAAGGTCTGGGGGCGGTAGCGGCGGTAGAGCGATTGCTGACCCATGCGCGGCCATGATAGAGGCGGGCTACGACAGCCCGGCCCCCTGATCCGCAGTCCGCGAAAAGAAACGCAGAAAGAGCCCGCGGAAAGAAATAAGTGCGGTCGCGCACCCACCATTGACTTCGCGCGCCTGGGGGCTTACTTCGTCACCGGCTCGGGCCAGGTAACCCCGCGGCGCCGCCGCTCTCCGCTTAGGGCTGCTTCCTTCCGGACCTGACCCGGTTCACGGCGCTGGCTCGCGCGGGACCCAGCCGTCAGCGCCGACGGCGAAGCGCGTTCCGCAAGCACACGGAGCCGCAGGTGGGAATTCAGCCTCCCGTTGGGCGGATTTGGAGTACAGGGAACCGCCGACTCCCCACCTAGCGCGACCGCAGGCGAAGCATAGCCGGATACGTCTCGCGGAGGCGGCGCGATTTGAACGCGCGAGGGGCTTACCGCCCCAACGGGTACTCCAGACCCGCGCCATAGGCCAATCTAGGCGACGCCTCCACCCTGATTGTACGCACGGGCCGCAGCAGGGCCGGAGCAGGGCCGCAGCGGGGCGAGAGGGGGAGCGTTGGGGGTCGTTTTGTCTCCAACATCGTGGTGGAGGGCATCAGGGTGGACGAGCGTCCCCCAGATGGGTTACCGGGCGATTCCGCGGGGTATATGCGCCTCACACACCGGGCACGGTCACCGACGGGAGAGGTGTGGGCGCGCAGGAGGGCGCAAACGTGGCGTTTGAGCGTGAATGTGGCAGCAGAAGTTGACCGACAATCACGGCTTCGCCCGGGGCTGTGTGTAATGATGAGGCCGACATGGGGGTTCTAGGCGTCTGGCTTGGGACCTTTTGGTATAAGTGAGGGGAATGATGGGGGTGATCTCTTTGGGTCCTCGTGCCGCGCGCCCGAGCCGGCGCTCGGAGGGTGCAGCAACTCGACGGTCTCGACCGATCGCAGTGCTCGTGGTGAGCCTGATGTTGGTGCCGCTGGCGTGGCTGTTCGGTGCCCTGCCAGCTGGGGCGCAGGTCGCGCCGGTGCCGACACCTACTCCCAACTGCGCGGTGGGGTCGTCAGCCTGCCAGCAGGGCCTGCTGGTGATCAACAAGTCCACCGGGGCGGTCACATCCCGGGTGCTGATCCCGGGCGACAACACCGAGAACCAACACAACGACGGCCTTGAGTGCCACGGGCCGAGCAGCGGGAAGTGCTGGCTCGCCTTCGGCAGCAACGGCCTGGGCGTGCTCGACGTCGCCAATGCCCAGGGGTGCAGCCCGACCGCCAGCACCAACGTGGCGGCGGTGGACACCGCCGGTTCCGGGAGCCGCTTCGACGCCATCGCCCTGGACCAGGCCAATGGCACCCTGTACGCGGTCAAGGGGACCCAGTTCGGGTCGGTCAACACCTCCAGTGGCGCCTTCACCGCCATCGGGTCCAGCCTGGGCGGTTCGATCCCCGGTGGGTCGGCCGGGGACAGCAATGACCTGGTCCTGGCCCTCGCCTGGGACGCGGGCGCCGGCAACTTCCTGGCGTCGATCGACCAGGGACACGGCAACGGCGCCAGCTTGCTGGTCCGCATCGACCCCTCCACCGGCACCCTCGTGCAGAACGACTTCGGGAGCAACGACTCCCTGGGCGTGCAGGCCGACGGCGGCCGCGGCGAGGTCTCTGGCCTCGTCTTCGAGGGCAGCACCCTCTATGCCGCCACCAGCGCAGCCGACACCGGCGGCCATCTGGAGACCCTGAACCCCGCCACGGGCACCCTGACCGACGTGGGCGTGTTCGGCGTGGACATCCCCAAGGTGCGCAGCCTGACGGCCGATGGCGCCGGCCAGCTCTTCGGCCTGACCGGGACCGCCGGGGCCGACGTGGGCCCGCTGCCGTGCCCGACGCCGTCGCCCAGCCCCAGCCCGTCGCCCAGCCCGAGCCCACCGCCGCCTCCGCCGCCCCCGAGCCCCACACCCTCGCCTGCCGCGTCGGTACTGGGTACCCAGTCGGTGCAGAATCCCAGCCCGTCGCCGTCGACCACGGTCCTCGGGGTGCAGTTCAACAAGGAGCCGACGTTGCCGGTGACCGGTACCAACGTGCTCCCGCTGGTGCTTGCCGCGGTGCTCTGCTACCTGCTGGGTGCCTTCGCCCTGATGGTGTCCTCCAAGCAGACGCCCCGGTTCGTCACGGTCTCGGCGAGCATGATCCGGCGCCTGCGCTCGGGCCACTCCGACGGCCACTCCCACGGCAACGGGCACGGGGTCATCGGTGAGTTCGTGCGGGAGATGCGGAGCTGGTTCGTGGAGAACGAGCACCGCCCGGACGACGAAGAGTAGGACCCGCTCGCAGCCAGGGGGCCCGGTGAATGCCGGGCCCCCTGGCGCGTCCGGTGCCTACTTCACCGGCTGGCCGCAGTCCGGGCACAGGAACGGTTTGCTGGCCGACACCGCCCGCCGGATGCCGTAGACGATGAACGGGAAGCTCGGCCCGGGCACCTGGCGGACGGCCTCGACGGTGCCGTGGGTGGGGCAGGTGCCGCTGCGGGTCTGGGTCTTTGTGGCCATTGACCTCCTCCTCTCCTCTCGTTGATGCAGTACTCGGTGCGTCCTCGATGCGGTCCTAGCGTCAGCGTGAGATGGGCAGCCAGCTGAAGCGGCGCAGGGCGATCAGCAGGCCGCCGAGCCCCCAGGCGGCCACGATCAGCAGGTCCCACCCGGCGAACCCGGGGCCGCTGGTGTGGGGGTTGTAGGCCACCAGCAGCGCCGACGCCAAGTGGCGGACCGGGAAGACATCGGCAACCTTCACCAGCCAGTGGGGGAGCTGGGACACCGGGACGAAGACGCCGGAGATGAAGTAGAGGGGCAGCATCACCGACTGGGTGACCGGCTGAGCAGAGTCCTGGTCGTGGATCACCGAGGCCAACCCGTACGCCAGGCAGCAGAACGACAGCGCGCCCACCACAATGGTCACTGCCAGTGCCGGTGCGGTCCGGGCCGGGACCTGCACGCTGTAGAAGACCCAGCCAATCCCGAACAGGACGACCGCGATCCCCAGCGCGGCCACTACTGCGGTGAGCGCCCGCCCGCCGATCACCGCGCTGGCCGGGACGGGCGTCGCCCGGCGCCGCTTGAGGACGCCGGTCTCGCGCTGGGCGGTGACGGCGATCACCAGATTGATGAAGGAAGCGGCGATGATGCCCAGGGTCATGATGCCCGGCACGTACTCCACGGTGGCGCTCACCTTGCCCCCGGCGACGCCCACGGTGCTCCCCTTGCCCCCGAACAGGGCCGCCAGCAGCACGAGGAAGATCACCGGCAGGGCGAGGGTGAAGAACTGGTACTGGGGGTTGCGGAGGAACGCCCGCAGGTCGTAGCGGAACTGGTGGAGTGTCATCGCGGTCCCTCCTCGTTCGTGAGCGACAGGTACACGTCCTCCAGCGAGGGGCGCCGGACGTCGATGTCGGGCAGATCGGCGCCGTGGCCGAGGGCCCAATCCGCCAGCATCTGGAGGTGGACGAGCGGGCTCTCGCTGTGGATGACCGTCGCCCCGTCCGGCCCCTCCTCGGCCAGCGGTCGCAGCCCGCTCGGCATCTCCCGGACCTCGAGGGCCGCAGGGAGCGTGAAGGTGATCGCCGCGGTCATCCGGTCCCGGCCCCCCAGGGTGTGGGGCGTGCCCCGGGCGACGATCTGGCCCGCCTTCATGACCGTGATCCGGTCGGCGAGGGCTTCGGCCTCGTCCATGAAGTGGGTGGTGAGGAACACGGTCTTACCCAGGTCGCGCAGCCCGGCGATCACCTCCCAGGCCGCCCGCCGGGCCGAGGGGTCGAAGCCGGTGGTCGGCTCGTCCAGGAAGATGAGCTCCGGGTCCCCGATGATGGCCATGGCCACGTCGAGGCGCCGGCGCTGGCCGCCGGAGAGCTCCGTGCCGATGGCCCCCTCCCGGCCCTTCAGGCCCACCAGCTCGATGGTCTGCTGCACATCCCGGGGGTGGCTGTAGTACCCGGCGTAGAGCTCGAGGCATTCCCGTACCGAGAGGCCGGGCTCCGGCTCGGACTCCTGCAGCACGACCCCCACCCGATCCCGCCACGCCCCGGTACCCCGGGCCGGATCGACGCCCAGCACGCTGACCTCGCCCGCCGTGCGCTTCCGGAAGCCCTCGAGAATCTCCACGGTGGTGGTCTTGCCGGCGCCGTTGGGCCCGAGGAAGGCGAAGATCTCGCCTGCGTGCACCTCGAGGTCGATGCCCCGGACTGCCGGGTGGCTGCCGTAGCTCTTGACCAGGCCCCGGACCTGGACCACCGGCGAGGTGGCGTTCGTCCCGTCCCGGGCGGGCTGCGTTTCGGTGATGGGCATGTCGCCTCCGTCCGTCATGGTGCGATGAGCCTCCTCCTGCGCCGCCGGGCGGTCATCGGCGCCCGGGAGGATCTTCCAGGCCGGCCGGGCCGGATGCCCTCCACCCACGGGTGGAAAGGAAGTGGATACGAAATGGACAGGAAGTGGACGCGGGTGAAGGGGGGTGGATGTTCGGGCGGCGGCGAATCCGCCGGGCGTCGGGCGACGCCGGTTCGGGGCTGGGCGTACAGTTGCGCGGTGAGCGTGCCCTACGGGTGGCTGCGCCCCTTGGCCGTGGTGGTCACCGCCTTCGTGGCGGTGGAGACGTTCCAGGCTTCCCCCTCGCCGGGCCTGCACGGCCTCTCCCTCGACGTCAGCGTCGCCCTGGCGGCGTTCGTGGTCGGGACCGGCTCGCTGATGGCCGTGCCGGTTGCCCGGGCCGGCCTTCGCCCGGCGCTGATCCTGCTGAGCGTGCTGGGCTCGGCGGCCCTGATCCGGGTGCAGCCCGACGGCCCCGGGTTCCTCGGGGCCTTCTTTGCCGTGGGGTCGGCGGCGCTCAGCCTGCCGGCTGCAGCCAGCGCCGGCATCCTCGTAGTCGCCGTGGCCAGCCTCGCCACCGGCTGGTTGCTCACCGCCCACCCCCGCGTCCAGGGCATCGTCCAGGTGGACATCGGCGTGGTGGGGGTCTACGGCGTGGCCATGGTGGCCCGCCGCTTCCGGGAGACCACCGAGGAGCAGACCCGCCTCGTCATTGAGTTGGAGCAGACCCGGGCCGCCCAGGCCCAGGCGGCGGCGCTGGCCGAACGTCAGCGGCTGGCCCGCGAGATGCACGATGTGCTGGCCCACACCTTGTCGGGATTGGTCCTGAACCTGGAGGGGGCCCGGCTCATGGCCTCCCGCGGCGATGCCAGCCCGGCGGTGGCGGACGCCGTGGACCGGGCGCACCGCCTGGCGAAGTCCGGGCTAACCGATGCCCGCCGGGCCATCGGCATGCTGCGCGACGACGAGCTGCCCGGCCCGGAGCGCCTCGCCGGTCTGGCGTCCGAGTTCTCGGCGGACAGCGGGGTGCCCTGCGCCTTCGATAGCTGCGGCGACCCGTTCGACCTGGGTCCCGAGGCCCGCCTCACCCTGTACCGCGTCGCCCAGGAGGCCCTGACCAATGTCTGCAAGCACGCCGCCGCCGTGCGGGTGGAGCTGCGGCTGGCCTACGGCCCCGGCGGTGCCTGCCTGAGCGTCGAGGACTTCGTGGGCGGGAATGGGTCGGGCCCCTCTGGACTGCCTCCCGGGTCCTCCCCTGAGCTGTCGGCGAGCGGGGCCGGGTATGGGCTCACCGGGATGCAGGAGCGGGCGGAGCTGCTGGGCGGATCGCTGCGTGCCGGCCCCACCGAGCACGGCTTCCGGGTGGAGCTCGAGGTGCCCCGGTGACGGCGCTGCGGGTGCTGGTGGTGGACGACCAGCGGGTGGTCCGGGAGGGGCTCCGCACGCTGGTGGGCCTGCTGGAGGGCGTCGAAGTGGTGGGCACTGCGGCCGATGGCGAGGAGGCGGTGGCCGCAGCGGCCACGCTCCGCCCGGACGTTGTGCTCATGGACCTGCGGATGCCCCGGTGCGACGGCGTCGAGGCCACCCGCCGCCTGCGGGCACAGGACCCGACCGCGGTCGTGTTGATGCTGACCACCTATGCCGACGACCGCTCAGTGATCGATGCTCTCCGGGCGGGCGCCCGGGGATACCTGACCAAGGACGCCGGGGCCGAGGAGATCCGCCAGGCCCTGCACCAGGTGGCCCGGGGGCAGGCCGCCATCGACCCGGCGGTGCAGCACCACCTGGTGCAGGCAGTGGCCGCCGGGGCCGGGCCGGGTGACGGCTCGGGTGACGGCTCCGGTGACGGGGAGGCGAGTCCGGCCGCCGGCGCTGTAGGTGGCGCCGACGCCGGTGGTGTCCGGGCGGCGGAGCTTCCCGACGGGCTGACCCCCCGGGAGGGCGAGGTGCTGGCCCTGATCGCCGAGGGTCTCTCGAACGCCGAGATCGCCCGCCGCCTGGTGGTGAGCGAGACCACGGTGAAGTCCCACATCAACCACCTGTTCGCCAAGACCGGGGTGCGCGACCGGGCCCAGGCCGTCACCTACGCCT
>DASTWV010000023.1 GCA_035765775.1 Actinomycetota bacterium
CCCGGGAGGGGACCTCAAGGTGGATTTCGGACGGACCTCAGACGGTTGGGCAGATCTGCTGGCCACCGCTGGGCAGTTTTCGTGGCCGCCAGCGGGCAGGTTCGTGGCCGTCTACGGGCAGTTTTTCATGGCCGCTAACAAACGGGCCGCACTGGCTCTCGGCCTTGCACTGAGCGTGGACCTTCGCCCGACTGCTTGAAGCAATCCGGCCTCATCGGGATTGGCTCGCTTCAGGGACGTACCGCGACGACGATCCCAGATGCTCACGCGTTTGCTCACACGCGGGCCATAACAGGGCGGATCAGAGCGGACAGAACAACATGTGACGGGCGCCCTCTGAGTAGCTGACGCCCAGGTCAGGACACGTTTTGCCTGGTCAGGAGGCAAATGTGTTCCGGCACCCCCTTCCGACTGTTAATCCGGCAGGCAGGGTTCGAGACCCTGGCGGCCCACAGTGTAGAGATCCGCTGATATATGTATTTGCATATCTAGACGGGTAGGTCGGCTCCCACGAGAACCGTCGTGCTCACGCGCGTTGCCGGACCGGCGTTCGGAGATGGGCGGAGCAGATGCCCGCTCGGCAGCCCGGAACTACCTCCGGCGTGGCCGCCGTTTGCGCTCGACGCCGACCACGAGGCCCACGAGCCCGCGGAGGCCCGGCCGGCGAAGTGATGGCCCACACACAGCGCCGGAGTAGAGCCCCGGGTTGATGCCGCAGAACAACACGATCAGGCCGGGGCCGGCCACGTCGCCGATCGTCGATCCTTCCGCCGTCTCGAGCTGCTGGCGGGTCGGGCGCCAGGGGGTCGGCGCCGAAAGGCTCAGGGGAGGGCCTCGACGACGTAGTCGATGCACGCCGTGAGTGCCTCGACGTCCGCGGGGTCGACCGCGGGGAACATGCCGACCCGGATCTGGTTGCGACCGAGCTTGCGGTAGGGCTCCACATCGACGATCCCGTTGGCCCGAAGGGTCTTCGTCACCGCCGAGGCGTCAACCGTTTCCTCGAAGTCGATCGTGCCAACCACATGCGAACGCGCGTCGGCATCCTCGACATAGGGCCTCGCATACGGCGTCCGATCGGCCCACGCGTACAGACGCCCGGACGAGGTCGACGTACGTTCCGCCGCCCACGCCAACCCTCCCTGCCCGTTGATCCAGTCGATCTGCTGCGCCATGAGGAACAGCGTCGCCACCGCCGGGGTGTTGTACGTCTGGTTCTTCCGGGAGTTGTCCAAGGCAGTGGGAAGGTCGAAGAAGTCCGGCACCCACCGGCCCGAGGAGGCGATCTCGTCAACCCGGGCCAGCGCTGCGGGCGACAGGAGCGCCAGCCACAGCCCGCCGTCGGAGGCGAAGCACTTCTGGGGGGCGAAGTAATACGCGTCTGCTTGCATGATGTCGACCGGCAAGCCCCCGGCGCCCGAGGTCGCATCAATGAGCACGAGAGCGTCCGGGTCCGCACCCTCTACGCGGCGCACGGTGGTCATCACCCCCGTCGAGGTCTCGTTGTGGGGCCAGGCGTACGCGTCGACGCCGCCCTCGGCATGGGGCATGGGGCGGGAGCCCGGTGCCGATTCGACGACGGTCGGGGCCTCGAGGAAGGGCGCCCGACCGACGGCCTTGGCAAACTTCGACGAGAACTCGCCGAAGGACAGGTGCTGGCTTTTTCGCCGGATAAGGCCGAAGGCGGCGACATCCCAGAACGCCGTGGCGCCCCCGTTGCCGAGCACGACCTCGTAGTCCTCGGGGAGGGCGAACAGGGAGCGCAGCCCGTCCCGGACCCGGCCGACGAGGTTGCGGACCGGCGCCTGCCGGTGGGACGTGCCCAGGACGGCCGCGCCTTCGGATACCAGAGCGCTCAGCGCTTCCGGCCGTACCTTCGAGGGTCCGCAGCCGAAGCGCCCGTCGGCGGGCAGCAGCGTGGCGGGGATCTTGATCGTGGGCTCACTCACTGAAAGCCGTCCTTTCTGAGCAGTCAAGAGGATGGAGCGGACGAAAACTGCGCACCTCAGCATTCAAGCGCTCGGGGGCCGCTCCATGGGGCAGGTGGTCAGCTCCTTCGAGACGACCAACTAAGAGCCGATGATTCGCGGTTTCTCGCGACTGGGTCTCCAGGCACGATTGTATGCCGACGGCTCCTAGCGCGGGTCTGGCACGATAGGTTCTCGCCTCGCCGCTAATCACTCTGGTTTATTACGCCACAGGCTCGATTGTTTGTTGGAAATCGGCCTCGTAGTAGTCGGCCTCCGCCGCACTTTTCAGGTGCTGGGGGACAAACGCCCGCTGGCCGATGCCCGGTTCCCGGAGGCGCTCGGCGACCAGCGCCCGCACCGTGGACTCGGCCACCGGGGAATCAAGCTCGTCGGCCACCCGCTGCCAGATCCGGCGGGCGGTATGGCGCTGCTTTCTCGGTGCCTTGTCGTCGACCAGGATCGCCTCGACGAAGGTCCCGATCTCCGGGGTCAGCACCGGGCTGGTGCGCTCCGGCACCTTGTGCTCCGGCGGAACGGAGGACTCGATGGCCTAGCGGACCGTCCACCGGTGTACCTGGTACTTGCGGGAAATGAGCGTACCCCCATGCCCTGTGGCTGCTCTGAGCCTGGCCGCCCTGCCGGACGGGCTCGCCGAGCCCCCGGTAGGAAGCCCGATCTAGCTTCAGGTTCCTCTTCCGCGCGCCCGTCGGGCCCTGCGCCCGCGTCCACGGTACTGGGCGCCCTAGCGGTGACATCGTCAACCCGTGCAGACGGGCTATCGGGAGGCAATAGCTCGCTAGGTCCGCCCCTGTTTTGGCTGTGGCCACACCGGGCATATAGCGCCTCGTCGTCGCCCCGGCTCTGGCGGTCGACTGCAGTCCCCCGCATAGCGTCACGGGCGGATCGAGGAGGAACGGTGGCGGACATCGTGGGTCGGACCGTCGAGCTGGAAATCGTCGGCGGCACCGTCGAGGGTGAAGCTGACCAGGTGCTGACCGACCAGGCGTGTGCATTCGTCGCCGACCTTCATCGCCGGTTCGAACCGGCCCGTCGGCGGCTGCTCGCCGCCCGGGCTGAGCGCCAGCGGCGCCTCGATGCCGGCGAGCGCCCGGAGTTCCGGCCCGACACCGCTGCGGTGCGCGCCGGGGACTGGCGGGTCGCCCCAGTCCCCAGCGACCTCGCCGACCGGCGGGTCGAGATCACCGGCCCCGTCGAGCGCAAGATGATGATCAACGCGCTGAACTCCGGCGCCCGGGTCTTCATGGCCGACTTCGAGGATTCCCTGTCGCCGACGTGGGCCAATGTCGTAAACGGCCAGCGGAACCTGCAGGACGCCGTCCGCCGGACGATCACCTACACCGCTCCCGACGGGCGCCACTACTCGCTCGAGCAGAACGTTGCGACGCTGGTCGTGCGGCCGCGCGGCTGGCATCTCCACGAGAAGCACGTCCGGGTGGCGGGCGAGCCGGTGTCGGCGAGCCTCTTCGACTTCGGCCTGGCGTTCTTCCACAACGCGCGTGAACTCGTCGACCGTGGTTCCGGGCCCTACTTCTACCTGCCCAAGCTGGAGAGCCACGAAGAGGCTCGGCTCTGGAACGAGGTGTTCCTCGCCGCCCAGGAGGCCCTCGGCCTGCCCGCCGGAACCGTGAAGGCGACCGTGCTCATCGAGACGATCCTCGCCGCCTTCGAGATGGAGGAGATCCTCTTCGAGTTGCGCGAGCACGCCGGCGGCCTCAACGCCGGGCGGTGGGACTACATCTTCAGCGTCATCAAGAAGTTCCACCAGGACCCGGGCTTCGTCCTGCCGGATCGGGCGCGGGTGACGATGGCTGTCCCCTTCATGCGGGCCTACACAGAGCTTATGGTGGCCACGTGCCACCGGCGCGGAGCCCATGCCATCGGCGGGATGGCGGCGTTCATCCCCAACCGCCAGGACCCGGAGGTCACCGAGGCTGCCCTCGCCGGCGTACGGGCGGACAAGCTCCGTGAAGCCGCTGCCGGCTTCGATGGGACCTGGGTGGCGCACCCCGATCTGCTGCCGACGGCCGCCCAGGTGTTCGACGACACGCTGGGTGACCGTCCCAACCAGCTCGACCGCCTGCGGGAGGACGTCAAGGTGACCGGGGAGGAACTGCTGGCTGTCGCCGATACCCCCGGTGAGGTGACGGAGCCGGGCGTCCGGACCAACGTGAGCGTCGGCATCCAGTACCTGGAGTCCTGGCTGCGAGGGGTGGGGGCGGCCGCGATCGCCAACCTCATGGAGGACGCCGCCACCTGCGAGATCTCGCGGGCACAGCTCTGGCAATGGCACCACCACGCGGCTCGCCTCGACGACGGGCGGGTGGTAACCCCACAGCTCATCGGTGAGATTGCCGACGACGAGTTGGCGCGGCTCGAGGCCGCCCTGGGCCCCGAGGTGTTCGCCCAGGGCCGGTTCGGCGAGGCGCGCCGCCTTTTCGAGCAGGTCGTCCTCGAGGAACCCCTGGTCGAGTTCCTCACACTGCCCGCCTACGAAGAGCTGCCGTAGGCTTACCCCTAGACTTTGGTCGGCCCGCCCGGGCGCCCGCCGGTGAGACCCAATCGAATGCCTGCTCGGGTCTGGTCCTACTCGCTGCCGCGGTCCTGCCGAGAATCCCTGAAGCCGGGCGCCGGCGGCTGGGATGTCCTCTTACTGCGGGAAGTGGGCTTCTCGGGGAGGGCTGACGGGACGTTGCCTTTGCTGCGACGGCCGTCGGCCGACTGGGCCCGGCCGCACGCTCGGCAGAGGTGCGCCCGGAGGGATTCGAACCCCCGACCCTCGGTTGAGAAGTCCGACGCTCTATCCAGCTGGATACCGGGTGATGGTAGCCACACTGGCCCGAAGGGTGGCTCGCAGGCTTGTCCGCAACGTCGCTTTCCGTAAGGATGTCATCGGGCAATGATCCGCCTCTGTGGGAACCCACGGACCAGGCGCATCACAGTTGGACGAACCGACTAGGCGGAGGGACAAACGTGATCCAATCGCTCACGACGCCGCACTTCAAATTGCAGTACGACGACACCAAGACCCCCAACGGCCAGCAGCTCATCCAGGCGTTGCAACAGACCTGCGAGGGCGACTATGCGCGGCTGAAGGAGATGTTCGGCGCGGAGCCATCGGCCCAGGTGACGGTGACGGTCGACAACGGCGTCGGTGGCCAGGAAAACGGCAAGGACATCACCCACGACGGCGACGCCGGACGTGGGTCGAGCGGCGACTTCGACTACCTGCGGAATTCGTTCATCGCCGAACTCGCCGAGATATTCATGTATGCCCAGAACAAGCAGTGGAACCCCGCGGACAGCAAAGGGGAGGCGTTATCGAGGGTGCTGGCCCAGTTCTTCTATCCGGGTGGACAGCAGCCGAGCTTCACCGTGCACCAGTGGGTCGACGACCTGCCAGACGGCCAAACCCCCACCAAGGACGGACTACACACCGGCCCGGAAGGTCTGGAGGACTGGATTTCGAACACCGACGACAACGACACCAGGGCAAAGTCCATCGGCTGCGGCGTGGCCTTCCTCCACTACCTGCACTACCACGTCGGCTACTCGTTCAAGGAGATCGTATCCATGGCGGGTGCAACCCTCGAGGACATCTACCGGGGACTGACGGGCTCGTCAGGGGGATTCCAGCCTTTCGCCGCTCTTGTTCGCCAGACGTTCCCCAAGGGCCAGCCCTCAAATCTCAACGGCGACAACAAGACGCCGAACTCCGACCAGTTCTTCCCGCTGCCGAGCAACTCCTTCTCGTCAGGGTTCCTCATCCAGGGTCACTTCGGGGCCAAGGGCAACTTCGAGGTCGTGGTCCCGGACGTTGCCGGCCTCTCGCACTACGACCGCAACAACGACGACCCCAACCTGCCCTGGAGCGGCCCTTTCAGCTTCGGAAGTCAACTCGGACGCATCGATGGCCCCGTCAGCCTCATCCAGTCGAACTACGGCCTGCCGGGCAATCTCGAGGTGGTGGCGGTCGCGGGTTCAGACCTGGTGAGTTTCTGGCGTGACTCGGGGCCGGCCTTTACCTGGAACGGTCCCTACACCATCCACCAGGGAGTGCGAGATGTGCCGGCCCTCGTGCAGAGTCGGTTCGGGCAGCGGGGCAACTTCGAGGTCGTCGCGCCGGTTCTTGACGGGCTGATCCACCTCTGGCGCAACAACGATGACCCGGCGATGCCCTGGAGCGACCCCACGCCCTTTGGTGCCGGGATCGGGCTGGTCGATGCGGTGTGCATGATCCAGAGCGACTATGGCGTCCCCGGCAACCTCGAGGTCATCGCCCGAGTCGCTGACCAGCTCTTTCACTTCTGGCGGGATTCCGGTCCGAACGCGAGCTGGAAGGGCCCATTCCCCATCCTCGCCGGGATCACCGGCGGACCGGCGGGAGCCGCGTGGCGACCCAACCTGTCGCTCATCCAAAGTCGTTTCGGCCGCCAGGGCAATTTCGAGCTCGTCGCACCAGCTCGTAACGGCGGCATCGTCCACGTGTGGCGCAACAACGATGACCCCGCCATGCCGTGGAGCGCGCCAACGGTTTTCGGCACCGACCTAGGGCAGGTCGACGCAGTCAGCGTCATCCAGAGCAACTACGGAGACCTCGGCAACCTCGAGGTGGTAGCAAAGGTTGGGGATGAGCTCGCCAGCTTCTGGCGCGGTGACGGCCCAGATCTGGTGTGGAACGGCCCCAATGTCTTTGCGAGCGGGCCCCACACTGGCGGGGGCGGGTCCGGCGGCGGCGGGTCCGGCGGTGGGGGAAGCGGCGGCGGGGGCGGCCATCCGCCCCACGAGCAGTGAGCTGACGTTCCGCTCAGAGATCGACGTGGATCGCCTCCCGGCAGTACCGCCTCCCCGCCCTCGCTCCGGGGGCTTCGACGAGTCCTACAACCACACCCCGCCCTGGGACATCGGCCGGCCCCAACCCGCCCTGGCGGCCCTGGCGGCCAGCGGGCAGATTCGGGGACGGGTGCTGGACGTCGGCTGCGGCACCGGTGAGCACACCCTGATGGCCGCCGGGCTGGGCCTGGTGGCGGTGGGGATCGACCAGCAGCCCCGGGCGATCGAGAAGGCACGTGCCAAGGCGGCAGAGCGTGACCCCGGCAGAAAGCTGACCGTGAACTTTGAGGTGGGCGACGCCCTAGACCCCGTCGTGCTGGCGGCGGCGGGGCCCTTCGACACCGTCTTGGACTGCGGCCTCTTCCACGTCTTCGACGACCCCGACCGCCCCGTCTTCGCCCGCGCGCTGGCGGCGGCCACGGCGCCCGGCGCCCACTACTTCCTGTTGTGCTTCAACGAGCACGTCCCCGGCGACTGGGGGCCCAGGCGGGTCACGCAGGCCGAGATCCACGCCACCTTCTCCGCCGATGCCGGCTGGCGGGTGGATGGCATCGAAGCCGCCTCCTTCAGCGTGCTCCTGGCCCCCGATGGCGTGCCCGCCTGGCTGGCGGCACTGACCCGTCTCTAGGATTCCAGCCTGCTCCTTGTCGATCGTGCGCTACCCCCGCGCAGTGGCACCCGAGGCGACAATCTGCTCGGCGGCCTCGCCAGCGGCGGCCAGGAGCGCCGACGTGGTGCTCCCCTCCCCCTGCCCCATCACCACGCCGACCGCAGTCAGCGAACGCCCGCCGACCGTCACTCGGGTGAGGAAGGCTAAGCACCCTCCGGCCGCAGAGTCTGACCCAGTCTTGCCAACATAGCCTTCGCCGATCAGTGGATTGAAGTTAGTGACCGTACCGGCCACCGGAAGCGTCACGGCGGCCATCGAGACGATCTCGCCGAAGACGGGGGAGCGCATCGCCTGCTGGAAGACGCGCAGCTGGTCGGCAGCGGTGGAGACCGTGCCCGGATCGAACCCACTCGGATCGGTGTAGGTCGTCTGGCCCATCCCGAGTGCGCGGGCCTCGGCGTTCATCTCGGCCAGGAATCGGGTCTCGCTTCCCGCCACCTCGTCGGCAAGCATCCCGGCGATGTTGTCGCCGGATGGGATCAGCAACGCTTCCAGCAGCTGTCGCTCGGTCAGCCGCTCGCCGGCGTGCACCGCTACGACCGACTGGTGCTGGGCGGCGTCCTTCGCCTCGGCCCGAGCCTGGGCGGCGGTGACGGTGACCGTGAACCCGTCCTGTGCACCGCTCAGCGGGTAGCTCTTGAGGGTCAGGTAGGCGGTCATCACCTTTGCCAGGCTGGCGATCGGGGCTGGCCGTTCGTCCGGGCTGGCTGCCGGCTGGCCATCGCCCAGCACATACGCCGCCTGTCCACGCGCCGGCCAGGCAATCGTGGCCGGTTGTTCGTCCGTCCCGGCTGCCGGCGGGCCGTCCGTGCCATTGCGCAGCTGGGGGGCTGCCGAGACCGCCCGGGCAGCCACAAGGGCGAGACAAGCGAGGCCGGCGAGGCCGGCGACGAGTGCGGTCGGTCGGGTACGGCGGGCCGCCGGTCGTGCTGGTGCGCTGCGGGTCACGCCCCCCAGTCAAGCTAGCGCCGCGTTGCCCCGACGTATGTAGTTTCTGATACACCGACGATAGGCCCCGGGTCATAGCATCGTGTGAGCGTGCGTGTGTTGATCGTGGAGGACGAACCCTTCATGGCGGAAGCCATCCGCGATGGCCTCCGCCTGGAGGCGATCGCCGCCGACATCGCCGGGGACGGTGTCACTGCTCTGGGCCTGCTGAGCGTCAATGCCTACGACATCGCCGTCCTCGACCGCGACATCCCCGGCCCCTCGGGCGACGAGATCGCCGGGCATATCGTCGGGTCGGGCAGCGGCATGCCGATCCTGATGCTCACCGCTGCCGACCGGCTCGACGACAAGGCCTCCGGGTTCGGACTCGGCGCCGACGACTACCTCACGAAGCCGTTCGAGCTCCGAGAGCTGGTGCTCCGCCTCAGAGCGCTCGACCGCCGGCGCGGCCACAACCGACCACCCGTGCGAGAGATCGCCGGCCTGCGGCTGGATCCCTTCCGCCGGGAGGTCTACCGTGACGGCCGGTACGTGGCTCTCACCCGGAAGCAGTTCGCCGTGCTCGAAGTTCTCGTCGGCGCCGAGGGCGGTGTCGTCAGCGCCGAGGATCTCCTGGAACGGGCCTGGGACGAGAACGCCGACCCCTTTACCAACGCTGTGCGCATCACCGTGTCGGCCCTGCGCAAACGATTGGGCGAGCCCTGGATCATCGCCACCGTCGCAGGCCTCGGGTACCGCATCAGCACACAACCCGCTGCCCCGGGTGGAGAGGGAGACCGTGGATAGACCTCCGGGCTTGAGTGTCCGTCTCAAACTCACCCTCAGCTACGCCGGCTTCCTCATGGTCGCAGGCGCCTTGTTGGTCGCCGCCGTTGGGATATTCCTCCTGCGATATGTCCCGCTCCACGAGTTCGTCATCGCTCACCCGTGGGCCACCCCGCAGTTGGCGCCCGGCCGCCGGGTTCTCCTGGCCGATTTTGTCCCGACCGCCGCCATCGCTCTCGGGTTCCTGCTGGCGTTCGGTCTCGTGGGTGGATGGTTTCTCGCCGGCAGCATGCTCGCCCCGCTGGGGCGAATCACCGACGCCACCCGCACGGCCGCCACCGGCTCGCTCTCCCACCGGATCCGGCTTCCGGGCCGCAGAGATGAGTTCCGCGAACTCGCCGACAGCTTCGACGCCATGCTCGCGCGGCTCGAGGCTCACGTCGCCGAACAGCAGAGATTCGCGGCCAACGCCTCCCACGAACTGCGCACCCCGCTGGCGATCACGCAGACGCTTCTCGACGTGGCCCGGAAGAGTCCGGACGGCGACATGGATCAACTCGTCGAGCGCCTCCGCGCGGTCAACACCCGGGCGATCGACCTCACCGAGGCACTGCTCGTGCTCAGCCGCGCCGACCAGCGCTCCTTCACCCGGGAACACGTCGACCTGTCCCTCATGGCGGAGGAAGCCACCGAGACCCTCCTCCCCCTCGCAGAAAAACGCGGCGTCACCATCGAGACCTCCGGCGACATGACGCCCACCATCGGCTCGGAGGCCCTCCTGCTGCAGCTAACAACGAACCTCGTACACAACGCGATCGTCCACAACCTGCCGGAACACGGCACGGTATGGGTCAGAACCCGCGCGCAGCCCAACAGCGTGCTGCTCGCGGTCGAGAACACGGGCGAGAAGATGACCCCGCAGGTAGCTTCCACGCTTGCCGAGCCGTTCCTCCGCGGCACTGAACGCGTACACACCGACCACGCCGGTGTCGGCCTCGGCCTGGCAATCGTCGAACGCATCACCCACGCACACGAGGGGACCCTCGCCCTCACCCCCCGCGCCGGCGGGGGGCTCTGCGTCACGGTGCAGCTCCCCGCCGGGCCGACGGCGGTCGGGTCGGGTTAGGCGGCTGCGATGTTCGTCTCCGGCAATTCCTGGTCGACGACTCCGGCTGGGAGCCGGTCCACTTCTAGCAGTGGCTGGGGGACACGCAGGCTGGGCAACTGCTCGGGGCCCGGATCGCGTCCCGCGGGGTTGGCCTGGCCCGCCAGGATCAGCAGGCCAAACCGGCAACGAAGGTGCCGACGCTTGCCTCCCACAAGTCCTGCGCCTGGTCGGGCGGCAGAAGCCCCGCCAGCTCGGTGACGGCGAGCCCGGTGCCCAGCGAACTCAACCCGATGGCCATCGGCATGGGGTCCCCCGGGCGCAGCAGGCCCGCCGCCTGAGCCCGGCGGATCCGGCGCAACAGCGTCTCCCACGCCCGGAGCGACTCGCTGCACGCGTCCTCGTCGAATACCTGTCCGGGGGCGGGGGTGAAGACCAGCCGGAAGAGGTCCGGGTGGTCCCGGACGAATCCGCGAAAGGACTGTGTCACGGCGGCGATGACATCGGCACAGGGGTCGTCGGAGGCGGGCCGGCGCTCCACCTCGGCTCCGAGAAGGCGGAACGTCCGCCCGATGAGCGCCTGCTCCAAGCCGTGCTTGGAGCCGAAGACCGAGTAGACCGCCCGGGTTGAGGTGCCCACCCCTTCGGCAAGCGCGCGCACCGACACCGCGCTCAGGCCCCCTTCGGCGATCAGGGCCTCCGCTGTCTCGAGGAGTGCCTGGCCCGTGGCGGCGTCGTGTTCCCTCTTGCGTCCCATGATTTCTCATGTTACCGTACCGCTGTTACGTTACGTCGTTACGCTACAGTGTCGCGTATGACACCCGGCCCGAGAGGAGGCACGAAATGAGTGACGGCCCGAACACCGGTGTAATGGGTCCCCCGCCGTTCGACTGGAGCCTCGGCGAGTACGAGCGCACGGCGGCGGCCTTGGCGCCTGCGGCGGCCCACGCGGTCCGGCGAGCCGGGCTGACCGGGCGCGAGACGGTCCTGGATCTCGGCTGTGGCACGGGCAACGCCAGCCTGCTCGCCGCCCGGACGGGTGCCACCGTGACCGGGCTGGACGGAGCCAGCCGCTTGCTGGCCGTTGCCCGCGACCGGGTGGCCGCCGAGGGCCTCACCGCCAGCTTCGTCGAGGGCGACTTCCACTCCCTCGACTTCGCCGACGAAAGCTTCGACGTGGTGCTGTCTGTCTTCGGTGTGATCTTCGGCGACCCTTCCCGCGTCCTGCCTGAGATCCTGCGCGTGCTGCGTCCTGGCGGCCGAGCGGTGCTGACCGCGTGGCTACCCGAAGGCCCGATCCACAGCTACATCGGCGGCATCGTCGGCCTGTTTGCCGAGGCGATGGGCATGCCGTTCCCGCCCCCGTTCCCGTGGAGCGAGCCCGCCGCCCTGCGCCCCTTCCTGGAGCCTGCGGGCTGGCGGGTAACGAGCGAGGATGGGTCGGTGGCGTTCGTCGGGGAGTCGCCCGAAGCCTTCCTTGCCGAGCAGGAGGCCTATGCCCCGCCGGCGGTGAGCACCCGCGGCCTGGTGGAGCACTTCGGTCTGGCCCCCCGCATCCGCGAGCAGTCTCTTGCCATCCTCCGTGCGGGCAACGAAGACCCGGCGGCTTTCCGGGTCACCAGCCCGTACCGCGTCCTGGAGCTGTCCTCCTCCTAGGAGCTCTGACGGCTTTCGGCGAGGCGGGTCACGTTGCAGACCTGGGCCCGGAGGGGGGAGCTGCCGCTGATCGGATCGCTCGGCGTCTGGCCGAGCACCAGGTTGAGGTTGGCGCTGCCCGGACCGAAGGGCGGGTAGCCCGGGAGGCCCAGCTCATCGCACGGCTCGAACCAGCCGTGCTGGGCGCACACAACGCCGGGGGCCAGCGTGCCGTTGAGCACGGCCCGCGCCCGGACGCTGCCCTTGGGCGTGGTGATCTCTGCCCAGTCACCCTCCGCCAGGCCGCAGGCCGCGGCCGTGTCCGGGTGCAATTCGACCTCCGGATCTGGGGCGCGGCGGCGCAGGCTGGCAACCTGGCGGTGTTGGGTCTCGCAGAAGTGCACCTCCTTGGCGCAGGTGAGCACCAGCGGGAACTCCCCGGCGAGGTCGGGCCGGGAGCGGGGGCTCAACGCAGGCTCGGTGAAGGTTGGGAGCGGCGGCTGCCCGACGTCGAGGAAGCCCTCCACGTAGAGCTCGATCCGTCCCGTCGGCGTGGCGAACCCGGCTGGTACGCCGTTGTCGCCCGGTGCCGAGTACTTCCGATGGCGGGTCTGCAGGGGCAGGCGAATCCCCGCGGGGTTCCCGCGCAGCTCCCGCAGCGTCACCCCACTGGGTGCGAGGTGGTGCTCCCAGGCGGCATCGACGTCCCCGCCGAAGAAGTGCGCGCCCAGTCCGAGCCGGGTCGCCAGGTCGAAGATGATCCCGATGTCCGAGCGGGCCTCCCCCACCGGCGCCACCAGGGGGGTACGCAGCTGCACCAATGACTGGGCCTCCTGCGAGACTTCGAAGCCGACCTTCAGGCCTTCGGCCTCGAAGGCACCGGTCACCGGCAGGACGATATCGGCTTGCTCGGCGGTCGGGCTCATGAACATGTCCAGGTGGACGTGGAAGTCGAGCGCCTGCAGCGCGTCCCGGCCTCGTGCGCTGTCGCCGTGGGCCATCAGCAGGTTGGACCCGAAGCTCACCAGTCCGCGCGCCCGGTAGGGCCGGCCCTCGAGGGCCGCCGTGTAGAAGTCCTCCCCGGTGGTAAACCCGAAGCGGGCCGGGCCGAGTGGCCGGTCGCCGACCCCGATCGCCTTGGCGTGTTGCGCCGGGTCGAGCAGCTCCATCCCGGTGATCGGGTTGGTCGGCACCGGTGTGAACAGGACGTTGCCGCCGGGAGCGTCCAGGCAACCGGTCAGCGCATACAGCACATTGATCGCCCGGATGATCTGGGTCGAACCACTGTGCTGCTCGAGGCCGCTCCAGGCGTAGAACGCGACGGGGCGGTTCTCCCACAGCACCTGAGCGGTGCGCTCGATTTCTGGGGCCGGTATGCCCGTGGCCACTTCCGCGACCATCGGCGACATCGCACGGCACTGCTCTGCGAGGAGGTCGAATGCCGGCCGGCAGGCCACCGTCCCGTGGGTGGTGGGTACCTGCACGATGCCAGCAAGGGCGAGGTGGTCGTGGTTGTCCACATCCGTACCGCGGGCAGCCGGATCGAGGGTGGCCAGCTGATTGGTGACCTCGTCCCAGGCGACGTAGTGCCCCGGGCTTCCGCCGGCTGACACGTCGTCGCCCCGCAGGAACCGTCCCGTGTCGGTGCGGACGAGCATGGGGGCGTTGGTCCAGCGGCGCACGAACGGCTCGTCAAACCAGCCGCGCTCGAGCATCACATTCGTGATCGCCAACGCCACCGCGGCGTCTGTACCGGGGCGCACCCGCAGCCACGGATCGGCCTTGGAGGCCAGCCCGGCGCGGCGCGGGTCGACGACGACCAACTTCGCACCGCGACGCAGCGCGTCCCTGGTGGCGATTGCGTGGGAAAGCCGCGACACCGACGGGTTGTAGCCCCAGAACAGGATGCACCCGGCCCGTTCAAGATCGGGCATGTACTGGCCGGGCACGGACGCCCCGTAGGTGTACAGCGACGCCAAATAGCGCCCCCAGCCGCACAACTCCATTGAGCTGAGGAAGTTCGGCGTATTGAATGCCCGCTGCAGCCGCTGGATCCAGTCGACGCAGTCGACGATCGCCGACGTCGACGGTGACACCGAACTGAACACGACCGATTCCGGGCCGTGGTCCCGGGCCAGCGCCCGAAGCCGGTCGGCGACGGTACTCAGCGCCTCCTCCCAGCCGATGCGCTGCCAGCCCGGGTCGGCCGCACCCTTCGCGGCGGTGCGCTTCATCGGGTAGCGCAAGCGGTCGGGATGGGCGGCGATCTCCGGCGCCGCCTTGCCCTTGACGCACAGCCCCTTTCCCGTGGGATGCGCGGGGTCGCGGTCGAGCGTGAACGTGCCCTCGGTCACCGTCGCCCGCGCCCCACATCGGGAGACGCACAGCGGGCAGTACGTGGCCACCTCAGTCGCAGTGGGCGCCTCGGCCATCAGTTCCCTCCCCGACCCGATATCAGGGGCTCGACCCTCCAGCACCGACCCTACAGCTACGGCGCCCGGCCCGTCGCCGCACCATGGATGGCAATGAGTTTCGCCGAGATTTCCCGTCTGTCTAGACAACCCTTATCACCGTTGGCGAGGAGGAAAACATGACCGCTACCTACACCTTCGACGTCTTCTCCAGCCTCGACGGCTACGGTTCCCACACCGGCAACTGGGGCGGCTACTGGGGCAAGCAAGGTCCCGAGCTGCTCGACCGGCGGCTGGCGGTGTACGACTCGGAGCAACGGATGGTCTTCGGGGCCAACACGTTTCGGCAATTCTTGCGGATGCTGGCGCCGAGCACCGACGGATCCGAGGTGGGTGACCCCTGGGTCGCCCGGATGAAGAGCATGCCCGCAACGGTGGTGTCGACGACGCTGGAGGGTCCCCTCGACTGGCCGGACGCCACCGTCGTGCCCGGTGACGCCGTCGCCATCGTCGCCCGGCTCAAGGAGGAATCCGGCGTGCCGTTGCGCTCCCACGGCAGCTTGTCGCTCAACTGGGCGCTGATGGCCGCCGGACTGGTCGACCTGGTCCAGGTGACGGTCTTCCCGGTGATCACCGGCCGGACGGGCACGGATCCGATCTTCCAGGGTGCGGGCGACTTCGACCTCGAGCTGATCGAGAGCCGGACGCTCGACGGCCACATCCAAGAGCTCATCTACCGGCCCACCCTGCATCCCTGAGCATGGCATCCCGACCCGTCAAGCTGGCAAACTCGATCCGGCGGCCCCTGGTAGAGATGGTTGAATCGTTAGACTTCTAAGCAAGCAACAAAAGCCGTGCCGAGCACGGCTTTTGTGCCCCACCTCGGCCAGTGCCCCCTCTCGTCACAGCGGCGGGCCATAGGCTGGGCGGGTGCGAACTGGGGCGCGGGATCGGCGACCTCTCGTGAGACCGTCGGGGATCTGGCACTGGATCGGGGCCCACAAGCTCATCGCGGCGGGTGAAGCCGCGGCCCTGCTGGTCTCCCTCACCCTGGTCGGCGTCGCCGGCTACGGCCGCATCCATGCCACCACGGCTGCGTCTGCCGCCCAGGCCCTGCAGCAGTTCCGGGCTCGAGCGGCTTCCCCTTCTCCGGCCCCGGAGCCGATCGCAACCGACACCGCCGACCCGACGCCTTCGCCGGCGCCCTTGTCGACGCCTTTGTCGAGCCCAGCTGCCGCTGGGGCCGCCACGAGCACGGCGGCGGCGGCCGCCCCTACTCCGCGCCCGGCGGTGGCGAGCGCCGCCACGCCCGCGCCCCCGCCCACAGCGTGCACCGGGTGGGACTGCCCCTACCTCGGCCCGCCCGCCCCCGGCGTCACCCAATGGTTCCAGTGCGGGCGCACCGATGGACAGTGCACCGGGGATTCCAGCGAGCCGCCGGCCACCGAGACGTTTGTGATCCTGGTCCCCATCACCCGGGACCTCCCGCGCACCGGGGTGCGGACCATCACCCGGCTGGGGCCCAACTCCTGGAACATCACCCACGTCTTTGCGAACGAGCACAGCGAGCAGGAGGACCTGAACGGGAGCGCCAGCGGGGTCACCAACAGCCGCCTCCTCACCGACATCAGCGTGCTGGGCACCGACAACTCGGTCGCGATCAGGGAGGCGCCGCCCTTCCCGGCGGTCGTGCTCCCGCTGGCAGTCGGCAAGACGTGGAGCGGCCACTGGGACGATGCCAACGGCGGCGTCAACGCCGACTACGCCAACGCCGTCCTCGACCGCCAGACGCTCACGATCGGGGGGCAGCCGGTGCAGACCTGGGTCGTCGACACCCACCTGAAGCTACTGGGTCCCAGCACCCACGGCGACGTCGAGATGAAGTGGTGGGTGTCCCTCAAGTACTCGGAGACGGTGCAGGAGTACGAGACCCAGAACATCGTGGACCCGCACGGGTACACGTACCAGTCCCAGTGGATGATCACCGAGGAGAGCCTCACGCCGGCGACGTAGTCGCCCCCGGGGGTGGCGGCCTACGAGGTCGATCCGCCGCCGAAACGCGGGCAAAGTGACCTCAACGATCTCCGAACGAACCTCGTTAGCACAGGGGCCCGATGGGGGTCAGGGGGGAGGCACGCAGGATCCGCCCGAAGGGGAACGTCGGCGGCGGGCGGCTGATGAAGGCCGCCTCTGTGGTGACGGTGCCCGGCGCCGGGCCGGCTGCCGCCTGCGACGCCGCCGGTGCGGCAGCCAGGGCGAACTCGCGGGGCGGGGGCTGCGTCGGCTGACCCGTGCCGCCCGGCAGCAGCTCGACAGCAAGGACGCTGAGCCCGGTCGACTCCGGGAGGTGGATGGCCTTGAGAAGCGTCGCCAGCTCGGTCTGCGTCCACACGCCCATGGCGATGCGGTCCCGTTGCGTGCGGGTCCCGAGGAAGTTCTTCAGCAGGCCCGCCACCTCGGCGCCCAGGCCTTCCCGGCCGGGACGGAGGAACACACCGAGCGAGGTGGCGAGCAGCACGTTGCGCATCGAGAAGCCGTCCGCCTGCACCACCTGGCCGTAGACGAAGAACCACATCTGGGTCTTCGGTGGGTCCAACGGCGTCACCAACCGGGTGCCGTTGAGGACCGGGGTGGCATATGGGGCGGTGGCGATAACCAGGCTCGGCGGCGCCGGGACGACCTGCAGGCCGCCGATGATGCCGGGGTTGAAAGCGATCGGCCCGACCGGTGCGAGCGGGGTGGCGCTGGCCGCGGGGGGCTGGGCTGCAGCCACCGTGGGGGGCTTGGCCACCGATGCCAACCCGGGTACCACTGAGGTCACCGGCCGCACTTGGGCTGCGGTAATGGCACTCAAGGCGGCCGGGTTGACGGCCGCCCGTACCGCGGGCGAGGAGGTGGCGGCGGGCGCCGCCGGAGCGGCCGGACCAGCAGCCGGCGGGGTCACCGAGATGATGGCGTCCAGCGGGAACGACACCGCCGAGGCCCGGAGCTGGGAGATCAGCGACGGCGTCGGCACCGCCGGCGGGTAGGTGTAGCGCCCGGCCCGGCAGGTCAACGCCGGCGCGGGGTGCTGGACGCCCACTACCCGCAGGGGCGTGCCGAAGCGGGCGTTGGCGGTGGACCACCAACGGAGATCCCCGATCGGGCCGGCGTGGCCCACCCGCAGCTCGTAGGTGTAGAAGCCGAACAGCTCGGGATCGTCGGCGGCCACGCCCGGGGGCAGCGGCAGCAGGAAGTGCCGGTTCGACGTCGACGACGGGATCAGCTGGGTCATGGCGTTGATGCCGCCCCGGTCGTCGGTATCCGAGGGCACGACCACCCGCACCAGCTCGGGGTCGAGCGCCAGCGGGGGGTCCCCGGTGGTGGCGGTGAGCGACGGCAGGGCGTCATACAGCAAGGGGTCAGCGCCATGGGCCAGCACCCGGGCGAAGAGGGCGTCGCCCACCTGGTTGTCGATCGGGTCCACCAGCTCCACCCACAGCGACCGCTGGCGCTGGATCGTCGAGGCGTAGCCCGGCCCGATCTGGTACGGCGTCAGGGCGATCCCCACCGAGGCGATAGCGGGCACCTGAGCGGGCGGGATGGCGATGGGCAGGCGGAGATCCAGCGGTGCCCGGGCGAGGTCCGCCCCGGTGATGGGTGGCACCACCGTCGTTCCCGCCAGGGGCGCCGGGGCTGCCGGGTCCGCCGGGTCCAGGGGTGGCCCGGGCGGGGTCAGGGTCGGGTTCACGAACCAACGGTGCTGAAGCGACTCGGGGAACGCCGAGTCGGTGTTGGGCTCGTGGGGATCGACGGCATCCAGGAACACCAGCCGGGTGCGTCCCCGGGCGGCGACTGTGGGGTTGGTGGTGGCTGCTGCGCCCAGCACCCGGGGCACCATGATGGCGCCCACGGCGGCCGGCGGGGGTACCGAGGCCTCGGTGTCGGTGGGGCCGCCCCGCAGCACGATGAAACCCGCACCGTCGAGGCCGTCCCAGGTCCAGTCCCGTTCCAGGTCCACCATGATGGCCACCACCCACTGCTTGAGCAGGTCGCTGGTGGCCCCGAAGGTCAGGGTCTCGGAGTCGGCCGACAGGGTGGTCCGCAACCCCTTCGACGCCCCGAAGACCACCCGCTGGCCCGGCGGGCTGGTGAGCGAGTTCCCGTTGGCGGCCACCCCCAGCTGTTCGGCCAGCTGGGCCACCAGGGAGGGGGCGGCGACATTTGCCGGCCGGCGGAACAGGTACCCGGTCACCGGCTCGTTGGCATCGGCCTGCTGCAGGAGGGCGGGCTCGTTCACCGGCTCGGCCCGCACCCCGATGGTGACCGCCATCGTGGGCGTGGCCTCGGGGGCAAAGTAGCCGGTGGTGTCGGCCCGCAGCCGGGCCCGGATCTTGATCTGGACGTCGCGGCCCCGGGGGATCAGCAGCGGACCGGAGGCGGCCTGCTCGGCGGCCCAGCCCTCGATGTTGGTGGCATCGACATAGGTGACCGGCACCGTCGTCCCGGGGTCGGTCTGCAGCGGAGCGGCCCCGGTTAGGGCCTCCAGGGTCCGGGTGGCGTGGTACAGGGACTGGAACGTGGCACCGCCGGTGTCGTGCAGTGGGTGGCGCACCAGCACCTCGATCTCGACGGCGTCCACGTCGGGGTCCGGCAGGCCGGCGACGACGGTGGGCACCGGCGGCTTCGGCGAGCCGGGATGGGCCGCGTGCGCGGCGTTGGCGGCCTGGATGGCCGCCACCTGGCTGGCCGCGGTGTCCACCAGGGCGCCCACTATGGTGCTGCGGGCGGCGGCCGTGGACCCCAGTCCGGTGTAGAGAATCTCCGGGTAGCCCATGAGGGGCCGGCTGATCGTGAGCGCGGTAGGCGTCGCCAGCACGGACCCGGTCGCCGGGCCGGCAGGGGTCTGCACCACGATGGGCGCCTTGGGCGGCACCATGCGCTGGAACGTCTGCAGTGCCGTGGCGTTGGGCGGCGGGTTGATCGGGGCGTCAACCGGGTCCGGCCCGCCGCCGGTCAGGTCGGAGAGCCGGACCCGGAAGGCGTAGAGGTGCCCGTAGGACAGCAGCGTCGTCAGGCCGACGGCGGTGCGGGACGACGGGGGCACGGCGGTGCCCCGGGTCAGTGCCAGGGGCACGTGGTCCGGCTCGCACAGCGACCCGCCCCGCCAGTTGGCGAAGTAGCGGGGCAGCCAGGCGTCGGTCACCGCCGGGTTGTTGGGCCGGGTCGAAGCGGGCTCGATCGACAGCTCCCCGGTGAAGGTGCCCAGCGATCCCACCTGCGTGGTGACGCTCTCGAGCGACTGCCAGGCCGGGGCGGCGGGGGGCCCGCCGGGCGCGGCCGGGGTCACGTCGGCCACATCGACCCGGTAGCCCAGCACGCCGAGCGGGGCGGTGGGCTGCGGGTTGCCTGCGCGCTGCGCGTCCAGGAGCGACAGCTGGTCGTTGTGCCAGGTGACCACCTGCTCGTCGTCCCATCCCACCTGGATCCCAAGGTCGCTGGCGGGGGCCAGGGAGCCGTCGCCCACCGCGGCGTCGGTGTTGGTGGGCTGCGAGCAGTGCACCAGCTTGGCGAAGCCGTCGGCGTACTCCTCGGCCACGGCGAAGGCGCGGTCCGGGGGCGGGGATGCCCCGTCCACCACGAACTGCTGGGCGGCGAACACGGCCCGGGCAGTGGCGTCCAGCGGTGGGATGCGGGCGGCGTGGGCCCGGATCGATCCGGCCACCGAGGCGCCGGCCACCGCCCATGGGTCCGCCGGGGCCAGGGTCACGAAGACCCACCCGCCCCCGGCCAGCGCCGCCGCCTGGCCGGCGGGCAGGGTCACCGTGAGGCCGTAGAGGATGCCGAGCTTCGTGGCCAGGACCGGCTGGCGCAAGGCGTAGGAGATGATCTCGCCCCAGGAGATGGTCGAGGGCGGCGTCTGACCGGTCACCGCGGGTTCGTTGCGCACCTCGCAGCCAAAGTCGTCATCCGTGGTGGTCAGCACCCCGGTGGGCGGGCCGCCACCGGCGGCCAGGTACGACGGCGGGAGCGCCTTGCGCACCCGAGCCGTGACAGGCGCCGCGGCCGCCGGGGGCCCGATGGTCTTGCCGGTGGCGGCCACCGAGGTCTGCAGAAGGTGGAACGTGGCCACCGGGTCCGCCGCCGGCGAGGTGACACCGGGCGTGACGGTGAACAGCCCGGGCGCGGCGACGCCGGGCAGGGCCGCCACGGTCGGCTGCACGTGGACGGCGAATGTGGGCTTGCCGGCGGCGAAGGAGGGGGGCGGCGGGGCGGCGGCGATCAGCGGCCCGGCAACCGGGTCCACGCTGGGGATCAGCAGCACGTTGAGCGTCAGCGTCCCCGTGCCGTCCCAGTGCTGGGGGAAGGTCATCATCACCAGGTTCGGCGCGCTCGCCACGGCGTCCCTCCTACAAACTGACCGTCGTGGAGAAGCCCCACGAGCCGTCGAAGTCGATGTTGATGATCCAGCAGATGGAGATGTGGATCCCCACCGCCACGTCGCCGGAGAGCAGTGCCTGGGTGGGATCGGTACCCGGCTCCAGTGCGATGTCGAGGGCGGCGCTGAGCGTCAGCGACGCCGATGCCAGGCCCCCGAGCACGTCCACCTCGGCCTTGCCGGTGAGCATCAGCCCGATGGTGATGGCGGCGCTGGCGATCTCCAGGCTGATCGACACCACAATCGAGGCGCTTCCCGAGGCGATGCCGACGTCGATGGCCAACCCCAGCCCCAGGCCGGCCTCGATGTAGACATCGATGGCGCCGTGGTCGACCCCGAGGACGATGGCCCCCGTCCCGGCCAGCGGGTCGACCGTCCACTGGAACGGCTCCTCCTTGGAGCCGATGCCCACGTGGAAGGCGGCGTCCGTCGGGATGGTTGCGGTGAAGCCCAGGTCGATGCCGAGGTCGGTGATGTCGCCGAAGCCCAACGGGATGGTGGGCAGCGTGAAGCTCTGCAGCACGCTGAGCTGGTTGCCGGTGAAGCCCACGTCGAGGTCGGCGTCGCCGCCCAGGTCCTTCGCCAGGTCCGAGAGGCCCGAGAACAGGTCCTTCACGGCCGACAGGGCGCTGCCATAGAGCACAGCCAGCGGGTTGGGGGCGTTGCCCGCGCTGTCGGGCAGGCTGGTCGGGTCGGGCAGTGGCCCGACAAAGCCGGGCTGCATCCCGGAACCCGCCTGGAACCCGCCGCCGATCTGCAGGAGGGGGTGGAGCCGAACCCATCCACCACCGCCTGCACGCTGATGTTGGTCAGCGAGATGGCCCAGTTCGGGGCGCCCGGGGTGGCGTCCAGCTTCAAGATGGCGTGGGCCTTCGTGGTGGTGCCGTCGCCGTCGGTGGCTTTGTACGACAGCACCAGGTGGACGATGCCCAGGTCCAGCAACGTCCGGTCGGGCTGGTCGATGTCCCAGCTGTAGGTTTTCGAGAACCCGTCGGCCTGCAGCGGCACGGAGTCCAGGTCGGGGATCTGCAGGATGGACCCCAGGTCGGGGAACAGGCCCCCGACGCCCAGCAGCGCGCCGACATCGGCCAGGCTGGGCTTGTGGGCGAACCCCATCTTCTGGCCGGTGTCGCCCACCAGGGGGTGCTCGAAGAGCGTCTTGGCCGTCCCCGTGCCCTGCAGCAGGCTGTAGAAGGTGGCCGGGGCGTCGGGTGACTGGGCGTCCTCCGGGTCGAGCAGCCGCCATCCCTGGTGGTAGGTCTCGGCGCCGGTGGGCGGCGTGGCGGGCGGCAGGCCTCGGGTCAGCGGGACCGGGGTCCCCTGCGGCACACCGGTGGGGGCCTTGGCCGTGCTGACCCGGCGGGCCACGCTCCACTGGCCGTCCTTGGGCAGGCGGGGGGCACCGAACAGGGCCACCTGCAGCATGTTGTTCGTGCTGGTCACCCCGGCGGCGAAGGAGGCGAGGGTCATGGTGAACTGCTGCGGGCCGGTCCCGCCCACCCGGGCGATGCCCGCCGTGGTGCCCGCCACCCGGTGCACCTGCTGGAGCATGCCGATGATGTCGGCCGCGGACGGCGGTACGGGCGGGACCCGGGGAGCGGGGGGCGGCGGTTGCACGACGGGCTTCACGGCCCAGCCCTGGATGGCGCCGGCCGGGATGGCGCCCAGCCCGGTCTTCCCGTTGGCGTCCACCTTGAGGCCGGCGTCCAGGAAGACCGTGGCGTCGAAGACCACCGGGGCGTACTCGCGGCCGTTGAAGGTCACCACCGCGGTCCCCGGGAAGGTCAGGTTGTGGATGGCGTCCAGCTTCACCACGGGCCGGGCGGCCATGAGGGTCGAGGCGTCGAGCAGCTCGAAGGCGCCCGCGCCGACAGCCACCCAGCCGGTGTCGTGGCGGATGACCTCGCCGCCGTCGGAGCGGTCGAAGACCACGGTGCGCTGGATGCGGATGCACCACGGCAGGATCCAGGTCTGGAACTCCACCAGCTCGTGGGCGGTGCGCCCGAGGAGGACGTCGAAGTTTGCCCGTACCACCCCCACCACCTTGGGATCGGTCCAGCTCCAGTCCGAGAACATCGACGTGCCGTAGCCGGACAGGTCGATGCGGCCGACAGGGATGCCCCCCTGGTTGCCGCCCGGATTGAAGGCCTGGTTGAAGAAGTCGGCCGGTGCCAGCTGGGCCGGCGTCGCCCCCATCACCAGGGATCCGTAGGAGTTGTCCGCCAGCGTCGGCGAGAAGGTCCCGACCGTCGCCGACCCGGGCAGCGTGGGCGTCGCCAGCAGGGGCGAGGCGGGCGGCCCCGGGTCGGTGGCGGTGGCCCGCACCGACAGCACCGCCGCCCCGGCCATGCCGGCTTCCGGGAACTGCAGCTTCGGCACCGCGTAGGTTGCCGGTCCGGTACCCGCCGCCGGGGTGCCGGGCTGGCGGCCGGGGCCGTCCACCAACCGGGCCGTGATGCCGAAGGGCAGGGTGAAGGTGGCCGCCGTCGGGTCCTTGCCCGCCAGGCCGGTGTAGGTGTCCAGCACCTGCAACGGGAACAGCGGCACATCGGTGCCCGTGGACACCAGGAACGTCGTCGGGGTGCCGTCGGTGGGCGAGGAGGCGTCGAACCACTGCGGGAAGGCCTGCGTGCCGTCCACCACCGGCTCCCAGGAGATGCCGGGAACCGTGAACACCATCGTGTCGGCGCTGGGGGCCTGCAGCTCGATGCCGTGGAAGCTGAGCTGCGGTACCCCGGCCCCCAGGACGGCCACCCCCCACTGGCTCCCGAACGACGACACATCGAGGAGGGCGAAGCCCACGCCGCCGACGCGTTCGGTGCTGGCGAGGGTGGCATCAGGCCCCGGAGCCGGGGCCGGGGCTCCGACCAGGTTGGCGCCCGGCACGGTGGCCGCCGGGGAGCCCGCTGCGGTGGCTCCGCCCGCGGCGGCGAACACCCGGCCCACGGCCAGGTCCGAGGGCCGGATCAGGGCAATGCTCAGGGCCGCGGGGCTGGTGGGGCCGATGGCCGACCAGGTGACCAGGGCGGCCACGCCCACGATCTGCTCGGTGCGGGGACTGGCCAGGTAGGCGGCGGCGTAGGGGTGTGGCAGCGTCGGGATGACGACCTCGGCCGGGAAGACGACCTCCGCCCGGCCCGACAGGGTGGGCGGGCCGCTGCCCGGCACCAGGGTGCCGTTGACGAAGAAGCCGTTGGGGGTCCCCACCGGGATGATGGCGTTGGGCGTGTCGATGGCGATGCTGGTCTCGGCCTTGGGCGTCAAGGGGGAGCCGATGTCGACCGTGGTCTTCGCCGCCGTCAGCGTGCGCAGTTCGAGGGCGTGCCCGGCCAGGGCGATGCGGCTCCCGTCCGCCGCCACCGGCTGGTCGACGACCGCGCTGAGGAGGCCGCCTGCCAGCACGGTCTCCGCGGTGGGCGTGAAGCTGAAGCCGATGGCGGCGCCGATGGGCAGGTCGAGGGTGACCTCGGGCTGCGGGCGGGGAAGGTCCGGGAAAGCCGCATTGGCGGCCAGCAGCGGGTGGCCGGGACTGCTCCACAGGCGGTACCGCCGGGCAGCCCGACCCTGGAGGGCCGTGAGGCCGGCCAGGCGCTGGGGCGTGAGGGCGATGACCGCCCCGGCCAGCCGGGTGGGGTGCGCGACCCCGGCCAGCTGCACCGTGAGCCCGGGTCCGGCACCGAAGGCGGCGGCCCAGGCCTCGGCGGGCTCGGGCAGGGTGGCGGGCGTGGCCGAGCCCAGCTCCACCACCGGGAAGAGCAGCCCACCGGTCAGCACCGGCGCCGAGCCGCCCAGGCCGAACTCGGCCGACGCCGCCCCGGTGGGGGCGAAGGTCGCCGGCGACGGCGTGCACGGGATGGCGGCGAACGGGGTGGGAAGATCCAGCTCGGCGGCGGCCGCGCCCGGTTTCGGTGCCAGGGCCACGGTCTGGCCGTACAGGGCAGCGGTCGCCTGGCCGGTGGGCAGCACGGTGGCCGAACCGGCGCCCGTCCCCGGAGCGAACGTCACCGTGGCGCCGGGGAACGCGGTGAGCTTGGCCCCCTGGAAGTCCCTGCCGATGGCGTCGCCCGCGGGCGCGGCCAGCGGCGTGCTGCGGGAGGTGACCGAGAGGGTGAGCGTCGCCGCCGGGTCCAGCGTGATGCCGGCGGCACCGAAGGTGACCGCTCCCGCCGTCTTCAAGGTGGCGTGGGCGAAGGGGACGCCCACCAGGGCGGTGCTCGAGGCGAAGGCGGGGCCGAGGAGCGAGGCGTCGAACCACAGGGTGCCGCTGGCGAGGGTCACGCTTGCCGAGGTGGGGGCCTGCTGGCCGCCCCCGGTCACCACATAGCCGATGGTCGTCCCGCCCCGGACCAGGGGCGTGGTGACCGGTGTGAAGTGGAGCGGGAACGGGATGGGCGTGAAGACCTGCTGCAGGCTGGCAGCCGCCGGGAGCGAGGTCCGGATGCCCGCCAGCTGCCCGGCCAGGTTCCTGATCGGCTGTGCGGCTACGCCGTCGATCGGTTCCATCGCTCCTGCCTTCCGCACCCCCGCCCAGGGCCGCGATGGCTCGCCACCCTACATCCTGGGAATCCGCAGTCAAGAGCTCTGCGGGATCCAGTCAAACTTGGCGAGACGCCTGGGGTGTGGGGCGCCGAGAGGACGCCCGCGGGACGCTCCTGGGGCCCCGGGTATTACAGGGGTAGCAGCGCCACCGCGTTTCCCTCCCGGCGCGCCCGGGCAAGACGACCACGTGAGCAGTGCCCCCGGCGCGTTCCCGAAATGGAACAGGAGGCGGGATGATCGACCCGCGGCTTGAGATCAGCATCGGCGTCGTGGCTGTCGGCACGGTGATCTTCCTCAGCTCGGGGGTCGCCGTGGGGCGCTTCCTGAACGACCGGATCGCCCAGTACCACGCCCGCAAGCTCGTGCGCTACACCGTCGGAGCCCTCAGCCTGATTGCCCTCGCCACCACCTGGCATGCCTTCGCCGGCCGGGCTGCCGAGATCCTCGGGTTCGCCACCGCCGGCATCGCCTTCGCCATGCAGGAGGTGATCGGGGCGCTCGCCGGCTGGTTCAACATCGTGTCGGGGCGCATCTTCGAGATCGGCGACCGCATCGAGATGGGAGGCGTCCGGGGCGACGTGATCGATATCACGCTGCTGCGGACCAAGGTCATGGAGATCGGCGACCCCGCCGACGTGGATGCCTGGGTCAAGGGCCGCCAGCCCACCGGCCGCATCGTCGCCATCTCCAACAAGGCGACGTTCACCAATCCGGTCTACAACTTTTCGGCGATGTTCGACTTCGTATGGGAGGAGATCACCATCCCGGTGGCCTACCGGAGCGACTACACCGTGGCCGAGGAGATCCTCCTCGACGAAGCCCGCCGGGTCTCGTCGACCGAGGCCGCCGATCAGGCCATCCAGCGGGTTGCCCGCCGCCACCCGGTCCCCAAGGCCGATGTGCAACCCCGGGTCTTCGTGCAGGCGACCAGCAATTACGCGCAGCTCTCCGTGCGCTTCGTCATCCCGGTCCGGGCGTCCCGGGCGGTGCAGGACGCCATGACCCGGCGCATCCTCGCCCGCTTCCAGGAGGCGGGCGTCGAGATCGGATCCTCGACCTCGGAGGTGACGGTGTTCCAGCCGCCGACGGCGAACGGAGGAACGAATGCGGGAGCGAACGGGGCGGCGGATGCGGATTCCGGGGCGGCCCCCGGCGTGACGGATGCGGTGGCCGGCGCGGCGGCCGCAGCGGCGTCCGACCCCGAGGCCCAGTAACCCCGGGCGAGCGTCAGGCTCCCGACTCGGCCGGATCCGCCTTGGCTGCCCCCCGCTTGGCGGGGGCGCGCTTGCGAGCGGCGCGGGCTGCCAGGCGCTCCTCAGCCAGCAGCTGCTCGCGTGCCTGACCTACGCGGCGGAGGAAATTCTTGGCGATCATGTTGCCCGGCTCCAGGGTGATCACCCGCGCATAGAGTTCCTCGGCGGCGCTGATCTCGCCCTTGTTGAGCAGGCAGCGGGCAAGACGGGTCATCGCAACCGTACGTTCGGGATCGATCTCAAGCAGTTGCTGGTTCACGGCCTCGGCCGCCGCCCCCCACTCCTGGTCCGCGGCGAAGAGGTCGGACTGCCCTTGGAGGACCCGGACTCGCCCAGCGGCTTCCCCGGAGCCCGCGGCTGCGGTGTCCCCGGCATCCAGCGGTTGGTGCGGCATGGCGCCTCCTTTTGCTCGACCGCGGGTGGCATGCACCGCGGGTGCTGCTCAGAAATACGCAAGGCCCCCGGGGGGTTCCCGGGGGCCCGGTTTGTGTCGTGGAACGGTTGAGTTATGACTGGATGGGCGTGACCGCGCTGGCCTGCAGACCCTTCTGGCCCTGCGTGATCTCGAAGGACACGCGCTGGCCCTCCGTGACCTCACGATAGCCCGGAACCTGGATCTGCGACTGGTGAACGAACACGTCCTCGCCGCCGCCATCCGGCGTGATAAAACCGAAACCCTTTGTTGCGTTGAACCATTTCACTGTACCAACGGTCATTCTAATCACCCTCTACTTTCTGTGAAACCACAATAGAACTGCGCTTCTCTGCACCTGCTTTGTTACCGAAATTAAGCCAGATTAAATCCTACCCCGGACATCACCTGCCCGGTCAGCGGGGCCTGCGGGGGCCTCGCCCCGGGGCCTGGCTGGGCGGTCGCTGGACTGGGGTGGGTGGGCGGATCATCTGCGGCCCCGAGCCCTCCCGCTCCAGCAGCACGGCCACGTAGTTGGTGGTGTACGAGCGGTGCGTCTCCCGCCATCCCGTGTTCAGGAGGTGGCGCAACCGTCCCGCCGACCCCTTGCGGAGCCGTTCGGTGTCCGGTGCCTTGAGGTACAGCCGCTCCCGCATCATCTCTGGCATGTCGTCTCCCAACGATTGGCTTCTGGACTGCTAGCACCGGTTGCCGCCCCAGCCTGAGTGGGCCGGCAAGGCATGGGTGCGTGCCCGGCAGCGGATGCGTCAGCGAGGCCGGTTTGCGGTGCGCAGACCCGGCGCAGCGTGCCCGCAAAGACCGTGGCGGCGCTTCCACACATATCTGGTTCCTCCCTTGGCGCCGCAGGCACGGCAGCGTGCTGCAATTCGGGGTCCAGACGGGGAAAGCTTCGGGCAACCGAATATACAACTCGCCCGAGCCTATCACACCCGTGACCGGCTCCTGAGCACGGCCCCGGCCCGCCCGCCTCGGACCGTACACTGCCCAGCCATGCTGGCCGGGAGTGGGCCTCTCACCGAGTTCGCGGCCCGGGTGCGGGCGCATCCGGGTCTGCGCGGCAAGGCGGCGCTCCGGATGGTGGGCTCGATCCTGCCGGGCACCGACTGGCTCTCCCAGCCCGGTGACGACGCCGCTGCCCTTCCCGACGGGGAGGGGTTCCTCCTTGCCGCCGGGGAGGCGATCTCGCCGCACTTGATCGCGTTCTCCCCGTCGGCGGCGGGCATCGCCGCGGTGGTCGCCAACGTGAACGACATCGCCGCCATGGGGGGACGGCCGGTGGCACTGGTGGACACCGTCGTCGGTCCGGAGCACGCCTGTGCCGAGGTCCTCCGCGGGCTGCGCCTGGCCTGCGGCGTGTACGGCGTGCCGCTGGTCGGGGGCCACCTGACCGTTGCCGAGGAGTCCCTGTCGGTCTCTGCGTTTGCGGTCGGCCGGGCGCGCCGCCTCCTGGCCGCCCGCCATGTCGCCCCCGGCCAGACCGTGCTGCTGGCGGCAGCCCTGGACGGGCACCTCGAGCCCGGGTTCCCCCTTTTTTCTTCGTTTACCGAGCGGGGCGGTGAGCTGGGCGACGACATCGGCGTGCTGGCGTCGCTCGCCGAGTCGGGCGAGGCGGTCGCGGCCAAGGACGTCTCGATGGCGGGCATCCTCGGCTCGCTGGCCATGCTGCTGGAGCCGACCGGTTCGGGGGCCACCGTGGACGTCACCCGCATCCCCACACCGCCGGGCGTGGCGCTCGAGCACTGGTGCCTGCTGTTCCCGACGTTCGCCTTCCTGGTGTGCTGCGCCCCGGACCGGGTCCCCGCCTGCCGGGCGGCGTTCGCCGCCCGGAACCTGGCCTGCGAGGCGATCGGCGAGGTGGACGGCACCGGGCTGCTGCGGATCCGGCGGGGGGCGGAGGAGGCGACCATCCTGGATGTCCGCCAGGGCGTCACCGGCCTGGGGGGCTCGCTGTAGAGGTCGCTACCCGGGCGAGAGATCGATGGCCATCTGCTGGTGCGGCAGCCCGGCGTAGTCGACCAGGCCGCCGACGGTGCGCCACCCGAGATGTTCGAAGAAGATCACGTTCGCCGGCTGGATGTGGGCCACCATCCGCCGGCCTCCGCGCTCGCCCGCGGCGCGGACGGCGAAGCGCACCAGTTGCCCGCCCATGCCCCCTTTGACCGCCCCGGCACGGAAAGGCGGCAGCACGGCCAGCCGGTCCCCCTTCCAGATCCCCTCTTCGCCGCCGGCAGCATCGGGGGCCAACGGGTACAGGCGTACAGCCCCCCCAGCGACGGCCCCGCACAGGCCGAGGACGCACACGGTGCCAGGCGCACCGTCATGGACGTCGCGATCGCTGAACGGGAACACCCCCTGCTCGAGCACGAACACACGCCGGCGGATCTCGTAGTGCAGCGCCACCTCCTCGATGCTGGTGACCGGCCGGCAGGTCACCGCCAGGCCCCGCTGCACCGCCTCCCCGGCGATCTCGGGCCGGAGGAAGGGCGAGAGGACAGCCGGGTGGGTCACCGCACCGTGACGATCGGGAGCTGGCGGCCGGGCCGCCCTGGCTCCTCCCCTTCGTAGGAGCTGAGCGCCGAGCACGCCCCGCACCGGGCGCACCCGGCGTGCACCTGCCAGGAGGCGAGACCCCGCTGGGCGAGGTAGGGGCCGACCGCCCGGTAGACCGACTCCATGTACTCCGGATCGGGCGGCAGCTCGGAGCCCATCAGGCTCCCGGGCACCGGCCGCAACGGCACGATGAATGGGTACACGCCGGCGTCGATTGCCCGCCGGCTGGCCTCGATGGTGACCTGCGGGTCCTCCCCCATCCCAAGGATCACGTAGGTGGAGACCTGGCCCCGCCCGAAGAGCTCCACCGCCCGTTCCCAGGCACGGAAGTACCCCTCGACGCCGGTCCGTGCCTTGGCGGGCGCTACCCGGGCCAGCACCACCGGGTCGAAGGACTCGACGTGGATGCCGACTGAGCGCACCCCTTGCTCCTTGATCTCCTCGAGGACCGACAGGTCGTCCGGCGGCTCGAACTGAGCCTGCACCGGCAGGCCGCTGGCCTCCCGGATCGCCCGGGCGCAGCGGCCCAGGTAGCGGGCACCCTTGTCCGCCCCCCGGGTGGTCCCGCTGGTCAGGGTGACGTCCACCGCGCCGTCCAGGTCGCGGGCGGCAACCGCCACCTCGGCGAGGTGCTCGGGCTTCTTCACCGGGATGGTGCGCCCGGCGGCCAGCGACAGCTCGATCCCGCAGAACTGGCACTGGTCGTCGGTGTCCCAGTAGACACAGGTCTGGATCACGGTGGACGCCAACGAGTCCAAATGGAGCAGGGCGATCTTCCAGTAGGGGATCCCGTCCGCGGTGGACAGGTCGTAGAAGCGGGGGCGTGAGGGCACCTCGGCCCCGGCGAGGCGCCTGCCGTCGCGGTAGACACCCCAGCCCCGGTTCCCGCCGTCCCCCTCGGGGCCTTCCTCCTGCAGGTGGAAGGGGGACTCCGAGACGTAGTCCGCCGTGAACGGGAAGGTGACCTGCACGCCCTCGACCCGGATCATGCCGGCATCCGAGGGCCCCGCCCCGCCGGTCCGGGCCGGCACCCCACTCCCCGCAGGCGTGGGGCCGCGCACGATCTGGACGCCGTAGCTCTGCAGCTCGGCGATCAGCCTGCCGAGTTCAGCGGTGGGTGCCATAGAGCTCTTCGAAGTTGCGGTGCAGGATCCGGTCCTTGAGCTCCGTCCCTACTGGTGCCCCGTTGACCTTCCAGTACTCCCCCCAGAAGTCGCTCCAGGGCTCGTCGGAGGCGAACAGTACCCGGTCGTGGCCCACGCCCCGCTTCTCGATCTCGGTCAACAGCCAGCGCACCCCGAAGCCCACGGTCCAGGTGGTGTCGGTGTACACCTTGAAGCCCTGCTCGACCCAGTCGAGGAACCGGGGCACCAGGCGGATGTGGCCGCTGACCCCGCCGCCGAAATGGACCAGGTAGATCTTGACCCGGCGACCGTAGCGCTCCACCAGGGGGATGAAGTTGGAGATGTCGGAGTTCCCGCCCGGGCTGGTGTGGAAGTGGAACACCAGGTCGTGGGCTTCGGCGGCCTCGAAGCAGGCCTCGGCGATCTCCCGGGTGGCGTCGTCCCAATTCTCCGGGTTCGGGTTGCCTCCCAGGAGGAACGTGGTCTTCAGCGCCACGATCCCGGGCTCCCCGGCGTAGGAGAGCGCCTCGCGGGTCATCTCGGCGTTCTGGGGCAGGAACGACACCCACAGCCCGCCCAGGATCCGGTCGTGCGACGCGGCGGCATCCAAGACGAGGGGGTTCAACAGGAAGGGCTGCTCCTGGCGCGGGATGCCGTAGTTGGGCAGCACCAACCCCCGCTCGCACCCGTAGGCGTCCAGGTGCTTGATGTAGTCCCGGGGAGTGGCGAACTCGTACACCGTAGGCTTGACCGCCTCCTTGAGGTCGTAGAACTTCCAGGCAGCCATCTCGCCCAGGTGGCTGTGCCCGTCGATCACCCGGCCGGCAACCCGCTCATCGGCCATGCGACTCCTCCGAATCCTCGAGCCAGTACGAAATCATCCTGAAACAACTATAGGAAATGTTCTTCTACTGACAGTTCATCCTCCCTCCGGCTTTCCAACCCTGTCAAGAGCGCCGGCCGGCCCGGCGCCGGCGCCCTCGATCACCGCCCGGAGTTCGGCATGTGCCGCCTCCCATCCGGCCATATCAGCGGCCTCCCGGCGCTCGGCGGCCTCCCCCCGCGGCCTGCCGCTGGTGGGGTCCAGCGGCACGCGCTCGAGGATGAGCCGGGGCGTGTCGGTATCGACCTGCTCCTCGGTGTAGGAGGAGATCCCCATGCCGCCCGGGAGGTGCATCTCCAGCCGGCGGAAATGCCCGAAGCAGGCCAGGTCGAGGCTGCCCACCTGGTCGACGACGACCCAGCGCTCGCCGCGGCGAGCGGCGTCCGCCACCCGCCGAGCCATCTCGGCGGCTCTGGCCTCAGCCGCCAGCTCGCGATAGCGGATGGCGAAAGCCGCCCCAGCCACCAACTCGGCGACGGCCGCGTCGCCGGATCCGCCCAACTGCTGGAGCTGGCGTGCCGCGCGGCGGGCAGCCCCCGGCCAGGCATCGGGCAGGGACTCGAGGTCGACGACCTCCTTCAGCTCGTCGGCCAGCAGGCTCGCCGCGCGCACACCCCGCTCGTAGGCAGCAGGGTCGGACAGGACGACCGGGTACAGCCGCCGCTCAGCCTCGCTCCAGCGGCGGACCAGCTCGTCGAGATCCTCAGGCATCCCGCGCGGCTACACGTTCCAGGTGTTCAGCACCAGCGCGCCCGCGCGCCAGGCCGTGATGGCGGCATCCAGGACGTCGCGAGGGTTGATCGGCTTCACGCCCTCGATCATGTCGACCTCACGCATGCCGTAGAGGGCGGCAGCGGAGAACCGGCAGGCGTAGACCTTGCCTCCTTCATCCATGAAGGTCTTGATCTGCTTGTTGTAGGTCTGGTTGCCGGGGAACGCCTCGTCGCCCACGTGTGGGTAGCCGCGGGTGCGGGAGGCGATCAATGATCCCGGACCGAAGAGGACAACGCTCGTGTCGAAGCCCTTGCGCCGGATCCGCGTAGCGGTCAACAAGTTGACCAGTGACGCCGAGCTTTCGAATGGCACGCAATGAAAGAAGACGAAGGCCTGCTCGCCCGGGTTGGCCTGGTGATCGGGGAACACCTTGTCCTCATAGTCAACAATGGCGTCACCCGGGTTCGCTGGTTGTCCCACTATCTCAGCCATATCCGCTCCCTTCTGTCGTTTGGCTTCCTTTCCGGCTCCCTCTAAAATTTCCCCTTTCTTGTCTTACGGCTCGGGTGTACCCCTTCCCTCACGCAACGGCCGGTAGCTCCAGTGCCGGCGATGGCTGCCGGGCATCAGCTGCATCATCGATCGCCGCCACGCCCACGGCACCACCCGGTAGGCGGGCACGAACACCCGGCGCCAGAACAGCGGTCCCACCCCGCCTCCGGGCAGGGGGGGCGCTGTCCCCAGGTACCGCTTGGCCATCTCGCGCTCCGAGGCCTCCAGCAGGTAGTGCTGGGAATTGGTGCGCAGCCATTCCGAGAAGGACATTACGACCCCGGCCCACGGGCGAGGCGTGCCAGGCCGTTCTGCGCGGCGAGCGCGATGGGCTCGTTCAAGGCACCGATGGGCGGCGAGTAGACGTTCTCCATCGTGGCCAGGTCCCGCAGCGTGATGCCCTTCTTGGCGGCCATCGCCAGGAAGTCGGCCCGCTCCTTGATCCCCTCCCCGCCCACCATCTGCGCGCCCAGCAGGCGCAGGCTCCCGGGCTCCGCCAGGAGCTTGACCCGCACCTTGTGCAGGCCCGGGTAGTAGCGCGCCCGGGAGATCCCCTCGGCGACGCCCATGTGGAACGGGATGCCGAGCGCGCCCGCGGTGGTCTCGCCGAAGGACACCCCGCCGATCATCCACTTGCCGGCCACCATCCCCCAGGGGACGAAGACCGGGTCGTAGGCCCGCTGCCCCCCGGCGGCGTTGGTCCCGGCCACCTTCCCCTGCGAGTAGGCGTGGCTGCCCGACAGGCCCTGCAGGGGCAGCATCGTCGACCCCTGGGGCACCTCGATGCAGTCGCCGGCGGCGAAGACGCCCGCCCTCGAGGTGGCCATGCGCTCGTCCACCACGATGCCCCCGGTGGAGCCGATCTCGATGCTGGCCGCCCGGGCGAGTGCGTTGTTGGGCGTCTTGTGGGTGCACACCACCACGACGTCGGCCTCGATCTCGCCCTCCGACGTGCGCACGCCGGTGACCGTCGTGGATCCGAGGAACGCCTCCAGCCGGGTGTTGAAGTGCATCTGCACCCCCATCTCGGCCCAGGAGGCCTGCACCGGCGCCGCGATGTCGGGGTCCGCCACCTCGGACAGCGCCCAGGGGTGGGCGTCCACCAGGTGGGTCTCCAGACCGCGGTGCGCCAGCGCCGTGGTCATCTCCAGGCCCAGCGGGGAGGCCTCCACCACCACCGCCTTTTTGGCCTGGTCCAGGATCGGGTCCCACTCCATGGCCCGCCGGATGTTCTTGACGTAGTGGAGGCCGTCCAGCTGCGAGCCGGGTACGCCCGGGTCGGCGTACGTGAACCCGGTGGCGACGATGAGGGCGTCGTAGCCCACCCGCTCGCCCCCGGCCAGCACCACCTCGCCCGCCCCGACATCGAGGCTCTCGACGGTGGTCTCGTAGCGGACGTCGATGCCCGCCTTCTCGTAGAACTCCTTGCCCTGCAGGATCAGGCCGGAGAAGCTCTCGATCTCCCGCCCGTGCACGTAGGGGATCCCGCACGGGCTGTAGCCCACATCCTCGAACTCGGTGAACACCTGGACGCGTGCGTCAGGCGACGCCTGCTTGGCGGCCCCGGCGGCACCGATGCCAGCCGCCCCGCCCCCCACGACGACGATCCGCAGAGCCGTAACCGGGCTCCTCTCGGGTGGATTCGTTACCTGAAATTTACTATGATGAATGTTCCATCAACCGCTCTCGTACTCTACTAGCGGCGGTGCGGTCAGTTCAAGGGGCAGTTCAAGGGGGTACCCATCCAGGATGTCATCGCGGCGATCGGGCCGAAGGTGCACCAGCTCCGGCGCCAGAAGAACCTTTCCCTGCAGCAGCTCGCGGAACGTGCCGGCCTGTCGGCCGCCGCCATCCACAAGATCGAGCGCAACGGCATGGTGCCGACCATCACCACGCTGATGAAGATCGCCGCCGCCCTCAACCGCTCGGTGGCCTACTTCGTCGACGAGGAGCCCGCCGAGCCCGCCGTCCTGGTACGGGCGGATGACCGCAAGCCGGTGTTCACCTCCAAGGAGCACCTGGACCTGGCGGGGATCAGCGGCCCGTACGGCCAGTTCTTCATGGCAGGGGCGGTCGCCACCGTGGAACCGGGGGCCGACAGCGGCCCGCGGCCGATGGAGCACCCGGGCGAGGAGCTGGTCTTCCTGCTCGACGGCGCGCTCGGCTTCGAGGTCGCCGGGGAGGAGTACACCCTGCGCCGGGGTGACGCGCTGCACTTCCGCACCGACCGCCCGCACCGGTGGTGGAACCCGTCCACCCGGCCCAGCAAGGCGCTCTGGATGGCGCTCCGCTCCACCTGAGGTGACCCCGACGGATCGCTCGCTGGTGGTGGTCGCGGTGGGCGGCAACGCGCTGACTCGCACGGGTGAGCGCGGGACCTATGCCGAGCAGTGGCAGAACGCCAACCGGATCGCCCTGTCGATCTGGCGCCTCACCCGGGCCGGGCGCCGGGTAATCCTCGTGCACGGCAACGGGCCGCAGGTGGGGAGCCTCTCGATCCAGCAGGAGGAAGGCAGCCGTCTCGTGCCGCCCCAGCCGCTGTCGGAGTTGGTCGCCATGACGCAGGGCGCCCTGGGCGGGCTCCTCTCGCTGGCGCTCCACAACGCCTCGGGGGGCGCGATCCAGGCGGCGAGTGTGGTCACCCACGTCGAGGTAGCTGCGAGCGATCCGGCATTCCAGCGGCCGACCAAGCCGATCGGCCCCTTCTTCACCGCCGCCGAGGCCAGCCAGCTCACAGCCGAGCGGGGTTGGCTCATGAAGGAGGACTCCGGGCGGGGCTTCCGGCGCATCGTGGCGTCGCCCGACCCGAAGCGCGTCCTGGAGGCGGAATCGGTGCGGGCATTGGTCGACCGGGGCGTGGTGGTCCTGGCGGGCGGCGGCGGGGGCGTGCCGGTGGTGCGCCGGGGCAAGCGGCTCCGGGCGGTGGATGCGGTGATCGACAAGGACTTCACCGCCGCCCGTTTAGCCGCCTCGGTGGATGCCGATGACCTCGTCTTCCTGACTGGCGTTCCGCACGTCTACCTGGACTTCGGCACCCCACGCCAGCGGGTGGCGATCGAGCTGAGCGCGGCCGATGCCGAACAGCACCTCGGTGCCGGCCAGTTCGGGGAGGGGAGCATGGCCCCGAAGGTGCGGGCCGCGCTGCGCTTCGTCAGCGGGGCGGTCGGCGCCGGGGGCGGCCGGCGATCCTTCATCACCTCGGCACGCTGGATGCACGCCGCGATGGCAGGCTCGCACGGCACGCGGATCGTCGGCCACACGCAGGCGGCGCTGAACCCCCCGGGCCGGGCGTCGGCCCTGTGAGCGAACCCCGGGCCCGGGTCTACCCGGACACCTACGTGGACTCGGTCCTCCTCATGGGGGCCACCCGGGCGATGGGGGCGGCGGCCGGTGTCGAATGGTCCGCTGCGGTCATGGGAACGCCCGCCAACCGGGAGGACCTGGCCGCCGCCGGGTTCGCGGCGGCGGCCGGAGTGGGGGCCGCACGTGCCAACGACCTCGTCCTCGCGGTGCGTGCCGCCACCGGGGAGGAGGCGGAGGCGGCGCTGGGCGCCGGCTATGCCGCCCTGGGGGCAGCCGGGCGCGCCGGCCGGGCCGCGACCGAGGAAACGCGGCCCGCAGATCTGGACGCGGCGCTCGCCGCGCTCGGGGAGGCCAACGTCGCCATCGTCTCCGTGCCGGGCCCGTTCGCCGCCCTCGAAGCGCACAAGGCCCTCTCCGCCGGGCTTCACGTGCTGCTGTTCAGCGACAACGTGCCCCTCGCCGACGAGGTCGAGCTGAAGAGCCGGGCAGCCGGGCTCGGGCTGCTGGTCATGGGGCCGGGCGCCGGAACCGCCATGCTCGGCGGGACGGGCCTGGGCTTCGCCAACGCGGTGCGGCCCGGGCGGGTCGGGGTCGTCGCCGCGGCGGGAACCGGCGCCCAGGAGGTCATGTGCCTGCTCGACCGGTGGGGGGAGGGCGTGCGCCAGGCCATCGGTGTCGGGGGCCGGGACCTGTCCGCGGCGGTCGGGGGCGAAATGGCCCGCGCCGGGCTCCGGGCACTCGCCGCCGACCCGGCGGCCGAGGCGGTGATCCTGGTCTCCAAACCCCCGTCGCCCGCCATCGCCGCCGACCTCCTCGCCACCCCGATGGGCAAACCGGTCGTGGCGGCGCTGATCGGGCTGCGCGAGCCGCTCGAGGCCCCGGCGGGCGTGACCCTGGAGGCGACGCTGGAGCAGGCGGTGGTGCGGACCATCGAGATCCTAGGCTCCCCGGTGCCGGACCCAGGCGCTGGGCTGGGCGACCTGGTCGGCCCGGCGATCGCCCGCCTCAGCCCGGAACGGCGTGCCGTGCTCGGTCTGTTCTCCGGGGGCACCCTCGCCTATGAATCGATGGTGGTGATGACCCGCCACCTGGGACCCATCCGGTCCAACACCCCGCTGCAGGAAGGCTGGGCGCTGCCCGCCCCGCCCGGGGCGCACGTGTGCCTCGATCTCGGGGAAGAGGAGTTCACCCGTGGGCGCCCCCACCCGATGATCGACCCGGCGGCCCGGGCGGATCGCATCGCTGCGGCGGCGGACGACCCGGCGGTGGGCGCGGTGCTGATCGACGTCGTCCTCGGCTACGGAAGCCATCCCGACCCGGCGGCCGTCCTCGCCCCGGCGTGCGCCGCGGCCGGGCGGGGGGGTGCCGTGGTGGTGGCCTACGTGCTGGGCACCGAGGCGGACCCCCAGCGGCGCTCCGCCCAGGAGGCCGCGCTGGGCGCCGCCGGGTGCCTCCTGGCCCCCACCGCCGCCCGGGCGGCGTTGATGGCTGCAGCCATCGCCATCCGGCAGCCGGAGCTGGCCGGCTCCCGCCCATGAAGGGGCGCCCGGACATGCCTGACCTGCCTAGGGTGGCGCTGGTGACCTACTCCACCCGCCCGCGGGGCGGCGTGGTGCACACCCTGTATCTCGCTGAGGCGCTGCAGGCCGCAGGGTGCCCGGTCCATGTCTTCGCCCTGGGCGACCCGGAGGCGGGCTTCTTCCGGCCCGTCGCGGTCCCCACGACGATCCTGCCCGCCCCCGAGCCGGCCGGGACCCTGGAGGAGCGGGTCTGGCAGTGCGTCGAGACCCTTACCTGTGGCCTGGCCACCCACCTTCCCGGGCGCTATGACGTAGTCCATACCCAGGACTGCATCGCCGCCCGGGCCGCCGCCGCGCTCCGGCCACTCGACCGGGACCTGGTCCACATCCGCACGGTCCACCACATCGACGACTTCACCACCCCGGCCCTGGTGGACTGCCAGCGCCAGGCGGTCGTGGAACCCGACCACATCCTGGTGGTGAGCGACGTCTGGCGCGCGGCGCTGCGGGCTGAGTTTGGCGTCGAATCGACTGTGGTGCCCAACGGCGTGGACGCCGGGCGGTTCGCCCCCGCCGGCCACGAGCGCGCAGCCCTTCGCCGGCGGATCAATGCCGGTGGCCGCTTCCTCTTCCTCACCGTCGGGGGCATCGAGCCCCGCAAGGGAAGCCGGGTGCTGGTCGAGGCGATGGGCTTGCTGCGCGCCGCCCGGCCCGATCCCCCGCTGGTGGCCGTCGTGGGCGGGCACTCGTTCCAGGATCACGCCGCCTACCGGCAGGAGGCGCTCGCCCGGGCCTCCGAGCTGGACCTCGACGCGGACCTCGTGCTGGTCGGGACCGTTCCCGAGGACGAGCTCGCCGGGTGGTACGCCGCCGCCGACGCCTTCGTCTTCCCGTCGCTCAAGGAAGGCTTCGGGTTGGTGATCCTGGAGGCGATGGCGGCGGGGCTGCCGGTGGTCGCCAGCGACATCGCCGTGTTCCGGGCCTTCCTCACCGAACGAGATGCCGTGCTGACCACCGCCGGTGACCCGGCGGCCCTGGCGGCGGGGATGGCCCGGGTGGCCGGCGATCGCGTCCTGCGGGCGCAGCTGGCGGCGGCCGGGCCGGCGGTGGCGGCCCGCTACACCTGGGCAGCGAGCGCCCGCCGGCACCTGGAGGTGTACGCCCGGGCGGCCCTGCCGGTCGTGGGCTGAGCCCTGGGGCGAGGTGCCCGGTGAGGGCGAGGGGGGGCGGGGGGCGGCACAGGGGACGGCGGGGAGTTCTGGGGACTATTTTCCGCCAAAAACACGGCAAAAAGTCCCCAGAACTTGTGCCGAACCGGACTAATCCCCGATAAAGCCCCCATCGGCGGCACCCTGGGGCTGGTTGACCCCCCGCCAGCCGCCGTTCCACGGTGGTTCGGCCCATGTTGGCGGAGTGGTACATCCCCTGGCTGTACCACGCGTGCAAGTAGGAGCAGCCGGCCCCCGGAACCGCAGACCGGCGGCCAGGCCGCAGGCGAAATCGGCCCCCGAGGAGTGGCCGACCGTGGCCAACGCCCGGGCGGCCGCCTGGGCGCCCAGAGCGTCGCCCCGCGCCCCGGCGCAGAGCAGGTCGTGCGCCGGGGCCAGTGCCTGCCCGGCTGCCGCCCAGCCCAGGGCGGCCGACGCCAGGGCGGTGGTCTCCACGCTGGCCGCCAGCGGCCGCAGCCAGCTCGCGGCGGGTGCCCCGAACCGGGCCCGCAGGGCGAAGAACAGCCCGCACAGGGCGTCGTCGCCCGCCGGCGTCAGGCCCGGTCCGGCCCCGCCCAGCACACCGGCGGCGGCTTCCAGGTCGCCCTCGGCGAGGGCGCGCCCCGCCGCCCCCCAGCGCCCGGCGGGGACCAGGGTCCCCTCTGCTCCCCACTCGGCGGCCTGCGCCGCGATGTCGAGGGCCTGGGCGAGGGCTGCCGGGTCGGGCAGCGCCCCGTGCCAGCGGGGAATCCGTTCCGGATCCAGTGCGTCCAGGCAGCCCGCGGAGCCGGGCAGCTCATCCACCACCACCTGCAGGGGCCCGGGAGGCATTCCGGGGAGGACGAGCACCACCGGCTTGCCCGCGATCTGCAGGATCGCCGAGCGAGAGAAGCGCCACCACCCGGTGGGCGGGCCGGGCGAGGACAAGGTGGCAGCCGCCCCGGCCCCGGCCAGGAGGGCCTTCACCCGAGGGCCCCGGCCAGCCAGCGCACTGCCTCCTGGAAGCATTCCAGCGGGGCATGGGCGACACCCGCCCCCACCTGCCCCCGGCCCCCGCGGGCATCGAGGATCCCGGTGGTGATCTGCGGGGTGACCTCCTGGGCCACCACCCGGCGGATATCGATGCCCACGGGCGATCCGGCGAAGTCCAGGTACGGGATCCGGAAGCGCGTGCTCCGGGCGGCGGTGATCCGCTCCATCGCCCGGGTGGCGCCCACCGCGCCGGCCATCTTGCCGCCGAGGAAGGTTGCCACCGCCGGGGAGGCGGCGGCCGCGGCCCCCCCGAGCCCCAGCGTCTCCAGCACCGCGCTGTCGCCGATGTCCGGGGCGGCGTCGGCCTCGGCGTACCCCGGATGAAAGAGGGCGTCCTCCACCGGCGGCGCCGGGGCGACGAACCAGGCTTCCTGGCCCGCCAGGCGGATGCCGAAGGTGGTGCCGTTGCGCGCCATGGTCGCCACGATGCTGGAGCCCGCCACCTCGGCCGCCCAGTCGCTCGCCGCCTTCGCCGCCGCCATGGCGAAGTTCAGGAACAGCAGGTGGTTGCCCGCCAGGAACCGGGCCACGGCGTCCCGGCGGGGGTGGTCCGACGCCACAAGGGCCGGCAGCAGGTGGCGCAGGACCAGGTTGGTGGCCGCCTGGGTGCGCATGTGGGCGTCGTCGCCCATCTGCAGGCCCTGGGCGGCAACCGAGAAGATGTCGATCGGGCTGGACGCCTGCAGGGCAGCGGCGAGGACCGGTGCCACGGCGTCGCGCAGGAACACCAGGCGCTCCACCGCCTCGGGCGACTCGACCCCGAACCACGCGGTGGCGCCCGGGCCCTGGTTGATGCCGGAGAAGGCCCGGTTGCCTCGGGGCCCGTTCTCCACCACCAGCACCGGCGAGCTCGGCGCCAGGACCGTGGCCATCGGGAGTGCGGCAGCGTGGTGGTTGGCGGACTCCAGGCCGATCTCACCCCGGGCGATCATGTCCCCGGCGGCCTGGGGCGTGGAGGCCCATCCCTCGGCGATCGCCGCCGCCCGGGCGGAGCGCCGGAGCGGGTCGCAGAACGCTTCCCAGAGAAGCGGCGGGCCCGGGTGGAGCAGGGTGCGTCCCTCGATCCCCGGTACCACCTCACCCGCCCGGGCAATGCCGACCAGGACCGGGGCGGCGGCGTCGAGGCGCCGGGTCACTTCGGCGTTGGCCGCCTCGAGCGCCGCGGCGTGCCGGCCGTGGAGCACGGTCAGGGCGGCGACCAGGCCCGGGTCGCCCGCGGCGGGGATCCGCCAGTCGACGTCGACTGCCGCCATGCCCTGAGCCCGCACGGCGTCACCGAACAGCGGCAGCCCGACGTTGATCACGGCCACGGAATCCGGGAGCCGGGGCACGGGTGCGGCACTATTGTTCTCAGCCATGGCAGAGCGCTCCGTGACCACGCGGTGGGAGGGTGGCTACCGCATGACCACCGAGGTGCGGGGATTCAGCCTCACCGCCGATGAGCCGCCGCCCGCCGGTGAGGACACAGGACCAATGCCCACCGAGCTGTTCCTGACCGCCCTCGCCTCGTGCTTCGGCATGGCCGTGGCCGCCGCCGCCCACCGCCGGGGCCCCGACCTGCCCGACCTTGAGGTCACGGCCACGGGGACCTACGACGGGCCCCGGTTCTCGCACCTGCGCGTCGTCGTCCGGTCGTCGGTCGGGCCGGAGCAGCTCGAACCCCTGCTGGAGCGTGCGGTGCACGGGTGCTACATCTCGAACACCCTGCTGCGCCCCCCGACCATGGAGTTCGCCGTCGATCCTACGTAGCGCCGCACCGGCCGCTCGCCCGGTCATGCGGTCGCAACCGCCTCTGCCGCCCCCACCAGGGCCGCCTCGGCCGAACGGAACCCCTCCCGGCGCTCCTCAGCCGAGCGGCGCGTGTGTTCCGCGTCGGCCAGCACCTCGGCCACCATCTCCTCCACCGCGGCCGGGGCGGCGCCCCCGGGGGATGCCCGGGTCGACACGATCGACCGTGGGTCGAGTACCTCGGACAGATCCCGGGACCCGAGGCCCAGCGGCCGGCCGAGGCGCTCTACGGCTGCCTCGTCCAGCATGTCGGCGGTGAGGTCGACGCCGCGCAGGCCCCGGCGGGCGGCGGTGCGCACCGCGCCGCCCACCACGAGGTAAGCGGTGCGGTAGTCCACCCCGCACGCCTGCATGACGAACTCGGCGAGGTCGGTGGCTTGGGAGAAACCGGCCTCGAGGGCCTCCCACATGCGGTCCGGGTGCACCCGCAGCGTCCGGACGACGCCGGTCATCAGCCGGGTGACCTTGGCGGCCAGCTCGACGGCCCGGGGGATCTCCCCGTAGGCAAAGATGAGGTTGTCGGTCCGGGCCGAAGGGGTCTTGACCACGGCCAGGAAGCCGGAGAGGCGCCCGATCAGCACCCCGGCCGCGCCCCGGACGATCGACAGGGCGTAGGGGTTCCGCTTCTGGGGCATGAGGACGCTGGCGCGGGTGTAGGCCCCCGCCAGGTCGACGAAATCGAACTCCTGGCTGTCCCAGATCTCCAGGTCCTCGGCCAGCTTGCTCAGGGTGGACACCAGGCTCGCCGCCGTGGCGAGGATGTCGATCAGGCCGTCGATCTGCCACATGGCGTCACGGGTGTGGGCAATGAAGCCGTCGAAACCCAGGAGCTGGGCGGTGCGGAGCCGGTCGAGCCCCAGGCGGCTGCCGTTGACACACCCGGCCCCCCCGGGGCTCCGGTTCACCCAGTCGGCGGCCTCTAGCAGCCGGCCGGCATCCCGCAGGACCGGGTAGGCGAAGGCGAGGAGGTAGTGGCCGAAGGTGGAGGGCTGGGCCTGTTGCAGGTAGGTCTGATCCGCCATCACGGTGCCGGCGTGGGTCCGGGCAACCTGGGCGACCGCGGCACCGAACCCCGCCGCCTCGGCAGCCAGCTCGGTCACCGTGCCCCGCAGGTGCAGGCGCAACGCCACCCGGCCCGCCTCCCGGCGGGGGCGGCCGGCATGGAGCCACCCGGCGTCGTCGCCCAGGCGGTCGGCGAAGTAGGCCTCCCGGCTGTTGTACGGGTCCCCCAGGGCGGCGTCATAGGGGAAGGCCTCGGGGGGGATGTCCCGGTGCACCGCGAGGATGGCCTGGAGCACCCGGGCGGCCGCCGGTGCCGGGACGACGCCGGCCTCGCCGAGCACCAGGAGATGCGCCAGGTCGGCGAGGTTCAGCCCCCGGTGCAGGAGCGGGGCGTCGGCGATCTCCAGCGCGAACCCAGCCTCCACCAGTTCGGGCGCCGGGGCATCCGGGGAGGGCCCCGCCTCGGTTGCCTGCCCCACGGGCCGGGTCACGCCCAGCCCTCGGGTTCCGCCGCCCGCGCCGCCCGGGCCCGCCGCACGACGAGGTCCACCATCGCCGCCGACGCACCGGTGTCCGCGGTGCCCAGCCGGGCCTCGAGGTTCGCCCGCATGGCCTCGGGATGGACCACCAGGCCGGTCACGAGCTTCCGGCCGGCCTCGAGCGCGGCGCCGGCCAGCAGGCAGGCCTCGGGCACGGCCACCCACTCGGCTTTCCAGCCCCGCCCGTCGCGCTCGCCCTCCGCCACCAGTCCCTCCAGCACGACGGCGTGCTGCGCCCGCACCAGGCGGGCGAGGGTCACCAGGTGCTCGGCGACCTCGGGGTTCACCTTGTGGGGCATGGTGATGCTGCCCACGACCCCGGGGGGCACCGACTCGGCGAGCTCGCCGATCTCCGGGCGCGAGAGCTCGACCACCTCGTTGCCCACCCGGGCGAGCGTGCCGGTGATCATCGCCAGCAGGCCGGTCATCTCCGCCGGGCGGTCCCGGGACGCCAGCCAGGCGATCCCGGGGTCGGCAAGGCCGACGCGCTCGCAGAACCGCCGCCGCACCTCGAGCCCGTGCGGGCCGAAGGCGGCCAGCGTCCCCACCGCGCCACCGAGCTGGCCCACCGCCAGCCGGGGAAGGGCCTCCCGCAGCCGGTCGAGTTGGCGCCGGACCTCGTCCGCCCACGCTGCGGCTTTGAGGCCGAAGGTGATCGGGGCGCCCGGCTGGCCGTGGGTACGCCCGCACATCGGGGTGTCCCGGTGGACCTCGGCAAGAGCGAGCAGCCCGGCCTCGACCGCCCGCAGCTGGCGCCAGGCCACCGCCCCCACCCGCCGGAACGCGAGGGCCATCCAGGTGTCGGTGACGTCCTGGACGGTTGCCGCGTGGTAGATCCACTGCCCGCCGGCCTCGGGCAGGACTGCCCGCAGGCCGTGGATCAGCCCCAGGGTCGAATGGCCGGTGCGCCGAGTCTCGGCAGCCACGAACGCCAGGTCGAGGCGGCCGGCGTCCGCACCGGCCGCGATCACCTGCGCGGCCTGCTCGGGGATCACGCCGTACTCCGCCTGCGCCTGGGCCAGGGCAACCAGGATGTCCAGCCAGGCCTGCAGCCGCTGACGCTCGTCGAAGACCTCGCGCAGCTCCTCGGTCCCCCAGAGGTGGGCGTAGAGGACCGAGTCGGTCAGGCGGGCGCCCACGCCGGCTCCACGAGATCGGCTACCGCCCCCAGGCCCTGGCGCACCTGCTCGAGGGAGGCGCCCCACGGGACCGTCACGCAGCTGCCCACCCGTTCGACCTCCTCCAGCAGGCAGCACTTGGTCAGGGTGGGGGTCCCCTCGGGCACCCGCTCCCGGGCCAGCGCCCGGGGGCACAGGTCAATGCTGGGGGGGTCCTCGTCGCCGTAGAACCAGCGGTGGAGCTGCCGCGACCGGGCGCAGCCCACCAGGACCCAGTCCTGCCGGGCCGGCCGTTCATCGAGGTAGGCGACCTCCCCACCCGGCAGCGCCATCCCGGATCCCCGGCAGGGCACCAGGTAGCGCTTGGCGGGCCGTTCGGCGGCGAGCGCGACGAGGTCGACCACGTCGGGTTGCAGATCGATGGGCGGCAGGTCCTCCGCCACCTCGAGCACCCGGGCCGCCTGGTCCACCAGCTTGGCCGGGGTGGGCGGCGCGACCTCGACCACCCGCACGGCCAGCGGTGCCGGATCGAGCAGGAAGCTCACGTGCCGGTAGCGGCCGGTGACGATGACGCAGCGCTTCCCGGGTGCCCGCTGGCGGGCGACCCGGCCCATCTGCGTGGGCACACCCACGTCGATGTCGGGGGCGTCCACCAGGGCGCACTCCTCCGGCCCGGCGAGCACGTCGAGCTTCAGGATCGGCGAGAAGAGCGGGCCGCGATCGGCGGTCGTCACCGCCACCAGCGCGGCGCCGGTCCCCCGGCGGACCGCGATGAAGGCGGTGTGGCGGTAGGCCTCCCGGCCGAGGAACAGGCCCCGGAGGCTTGCCTCGGTGAGCTCGACATCGACGTCGGCCACCGACACCGCCCGGTAGCGCCCCGGGATGCGATTGCTCATTGCACCAAAGGATGAAGCATTTCTCCTACAGTAGATGCCGCTGGGCGGAGCCCGCAAGCTCGGGGGGTGGGCCTCTTATCGCCGTGCCCGGTGCCTAGGGCGTCTGGGGCGGCGGGGTGAGGCGCTCCAGCGCCGCCGCCGACTCCAGGTGCCCTCCGCGGACGGCCAGCTCCCGTGCCGAGCGGATCTGCTCCGCCGCATCCGGGTCCCCCCGCGCGACGGCCAGCTCGGCCTGCGCCCACCGGGCATAGAAGTGGCAGAAGGGCACTTCCGTGGCCAGCGCGCGGGCGATCATCTCTCCCGCCTCAGCACGGTCGCCGAGGGCGACCAGGGCGCGCGCCAGCAGCGCTGCGGCCCAACCCGCAAAGTGGGGCAGGTGGCGCTCGGCCGCCATCGCCTGGCAGCGGCGCAGCGGCCCGACCGCAGCCGCAGCGTCTCCCCCGGACAACTGGGCTCCGCCCAGTGCGAGCAACGCTCCCGCGGTCCATTCGGCGTGCCCCAGGCCCTCGGCGATCGCCAGCGCGGCGCTCGCCGCCGACTCCGCCTCGCCGGCCCGCCCCAGCGAGGCCATCACCAGCGATTCCTCCAAGCGGCAGTAGGCCTCGGCTTCCGGGTGAGCGAGCTCCCGGGCGATCTCCAGGGCCTCGGCGACGTCGGAGAGGCCCTCGTCGCCCCGGAGCATCCACGCCAGCGCCGCCCCCCGTCCCGCCAGCGGCCAGATCACCCGGGCCAGCTCGCCCGAGTCGGCGAAGAGCCGGGCGGCGCGCCCGAGTGCCTCGGCGCCATCGGCAATGCGGCCCGCCATGACGGCGCCCATCGCCCGGCCGTCCAGCACGTTGGCGACGCCCAGCGGTTCGCCGGCCTGCTCGTACAGGGCCAGCGCTTCGTCGAAGCGGCGGGTCGCCCGCTCCGGGGCGCCGGCGTTCATATCCACCACCGCCCCGACGTACAGGGCCTCAGCCCGTGCCCCCGGGTCGCCCGCCGCCTCGAGCACCGCCCGGTCAATGAGGTCGGCCGCCCGGGCCAGGTCGCTGGCCCCCGAGGTCAGCATCGCCAGGCGGGCCATCCGGCGGGCGCGGTCCGGCCCAGACCGGGTGGCGGCGATCGCCTCGGTGAGGTCGGAGCGGGCGCCGCCGAGGTCCCCGCGATGGGCCCTCGCCTCCGCCCGGATCCGGAGCAGCTCGGTCCGGTCCCGGGGGGCCGTCGCCAGCTCCAACCCGGTGCTGGCCAACGAGTCGGCCTCGTCGACGGCATGGCGGCCGAGGGCCGCCCGGCCCGCCGCCGCGTACGCCTCGACCGCGGGCGCCGCCTGCCCGGCGGCGCGCAGATGGGCCGCCCGCTCGGCCGGCTCGGCACCCTCCCGCCCCAGCGCCTCCGCCAGGGTGGCGTGCAGGCGAGCGGCCTCGCCCGGGCTGAGGCTCTGGCGGACGCCCTCGGCGATCAGGTCGTGGGCGGCGGCCCAGCCCCCGTCGCCGAAGCGGGCCAGGCCGGCCCCCGCCAACGTGTCGAGGTCGGCGAGCACGGTGGCCTGCGGCTGGCCGGTCGCCTGGGCCAGCAGGCCGGCGGGCGCCTCCCGGCCGAGCAAGGCCATCAGGACCAGGACACCCCGCCGCCGGGGAGCCTGGCCGCGAACCCGGGCCAGGATGCTGCGCCGCTGGCCGCCGATCACCACCGTGCGGGCCTGGTCGACGGCAGTCGCGGACCGCAGCGACCAGCGACCCTCCCGGTCGGCAACCACCAGGCCCTCCTCGGCGAGGCTGCGCAGGCCTTCCGCCAGGGTGAACGGCGTGGCGTCGGTCTCCCCGACGAGCAGCTGGGCCAGCATGGGGTCGCTCGCCAGCTCGCCGACCGCCTGGGCGGGGAGAGCCCCCAGGACGACCTGCCGGTGTGCCGGATGTCCAAGCAGGTCCCCCAGGGGACCATCGGCAGGGATCTCCTCCGGCCGGTAGGCCAGGATCCAGCGCACCTGGGGGACCCGCACGATCAGGGAATTCAGCAGCGCAGCGCTGGTGGGATCGGCCCATTGCAGATCATCGATGAGGACGACCGCGTCCGGCCCGCAGGCAGCGCCTAGCAGGCGCACGGCCCCCTCCTGGGCCAGGGCCCGCAGGGTTTCGGCCGAGACCGCGGCGCCCTCGCCCCCCTGCAGCTCGTCGAGCCCGGGCATCGCCTGCGCCAGCGCGGCCTGCATGCGCACGGGAAGGTCCCGGGCGGCGGTCACGTTCAGGGCCAGGGCCTCGGCCATGAGCCCCCGCGCCAGGCTCCACGCCTCGTCGGCCTCGGGGAGGAACGCGCGGACCACGAGGGCGGGCAGTGCCAGCCGGGCCTGCACCTCAGCGAGCAGCCGGGACTTGCCCGAGCCCGCCAGCCCGGCAACCTGCACCACCGCACCGGGCGACGCCAGCGCACCCAGGACCAGGGCGAGTTCCTCTGAACGCCCGACCCAGCGGAGCCGGCCGGGCGAGCCCGCCCCGGCGACGATCCTCGGCACCCTCGTCACCGTCGGCACCGGGAGGGCACCGCCGGCCCGGAGGAGCCGCAGCTCCAACTCGGCCACACCGGCGGACGGGTCGACCCCGAGCTCGTCGGCCAGCCGCTCCCGAAGGCTGCGCAGGGCGCCCAGCGCTCCGGCCTGGTCGCCCGAGGCCGCCAGCGCCTCCGCCAGCAGCAGGGTTGCCCGCTCCCGGATCGGTTCCCTGCCGACGGCCTGCTCGGCGAACACCACCGCCCGGCCCGGCTGCCCGCACGCCAGGCCGGCCTCGGCTGCGCCCTCGAGCGCGTCCAGGTGGGCACGCTGCAACTCCCGGCGGTAGCCCTGCGCCCAGTCGGCGTAGACATCCTCGGGCAGTGGCTCGCCACCCCAGCCATCCAGGGCAGCCTGGAACTCGCCCCGCGCGTGGGGCCAGGCGCCCGAGGCCGCCGCCTCCTGGCCCGCCCGCACGCGCGCCAGGAACGCCTCGGCATCGACCCGGCAGCCCGCCGCGTGCACGAAGCACAGGCCCCCTGACGTGGCGACGATCAGCCCCGGGTCCTGGAGCGCACGGCGCGCACGGCTGACCAAGACGTCGACGTTGGCCCCCGGGTCCACCGGCACGCGCCCGGGCCAGAGGGCCTCGACCACAGCGTCGCGGGGCACCGAGGATCCCCGCGACGCCAGCAGGAGTCGGATCAAGGTGCGGACCAGGCGCCCGGCGAAGGCTGCGGGCGGGACCTCATCCCCATCCACGCACACGGCGAACCGCCCCAGCAGGTGGATGTCGGTGTCCCGCGCGCTCATGGGCTCATTTGAAACCGGTGCGGAGCGCTGCGCAAGGCGGCCGCACGAAGTCGCTGGGAACCCGCAGGGAACCTGCAAGGAGGGCCCCCTAGCGTTGCCGTCGACGGGCTGACCAGCAGCCCGCAACGAGAGGAGGCAGCGATGAGCGGCACCGGAGCAGCGGTTCTCGAGCAGTACCTGGGGCGGATCGACGCCCACGACCTGGACGGGGTACGGGCGGCAGTCACGCCCGACGCAGAGACGCTCGCCCCGGGCGTCGAGCTGCGCGGCCCCGAGGCCATCGCCGGTTGGGTCAACGTCTTCATCCGGGCCTTCCCCGACCTGCGCCACGAGGTGCGCTCGGCAGTGGAGATCGACGGCACCTGCTGCGCCGAGATCCGGGCGACCGGGACGCACACCGGGCCGCTGGCTTCCCCACAGGGCGATATCCCGCCGACCGGGAAGTCGTTTGTCCTGAACTACGCCGAAGTGGCACGGGTCGAAGGCGGGCGCCTGGCAAGCGAGCACATCTACTTCGACCAGCTCGGCTTCATGCAGCAGCTCGGCCTGATGTAGCCCGACCACACCTTCGATACCACCACGCCATCACCTCGAGAGGAGTCAACGACCATGGAAACCGAGACCATCGACCTGGAGACGGTCGAAGCCGAGCCCATCGACGAAGCCAAGGCCGGGGCCTTCACCGGCCGCGTGCTGGGCGACACCGCCGCAGCCGCCACGGTTGTGCTCGCCGCCATCGGCGACAAGCTGGGCCTGTTCAAGGACCTTGCCCGCGGCGGCCCGGCCACCAGCGCCGAGCTGGCCCGCCGCACGCAGACCACCGAGCGCTACGCCCGGGAATGGCTTGCCGGCATGGCTGCCGCAGGATACGTCACCTACGACGCGACTGACGCGACCTATTCTCTGCCCCCCGAGCACGTCCCCACCCTGGCCTATGAGTCGGGGCCGGCCTTCTTCGGCGGCGTGCACCAGGAGCTGCTGGGCGCCATCGCCCAGTACAACCCGCTGGTCGAGGCCTTCCGCCACGGCGGGGGCGTGGATCTTGCCACCTACCCCGACGACCTGCACACCGGCATCGCGCGGTTCACCACGATGTGGCACGAGCACCTCCTCACGCAGGTGTGGCTGCCGGCAGTGCCGCAGGCGCAGGCGATGCTGGAGCGGGGCGTCGACGTCGCCGACATCGGCTGCGGCCAGGGCAAGGCGCTGATCAACCTGGTGCAGGCCTTCCCGCAGTCCCGCTACGTGGGCTATGACAACCTGGCGGTCAGCGTCGAGCAGGCCCGGGCACACGCGGAGGCCGCCGGCGTGGGCGACCGGGTGCGCTTCCTCGAGCTGGACGCCGCCCGGGGTCTGCCCGAGTCCTTCGACCTGATCACCGCGTGGGATGTGGTGCACGACGCCGTCGATCCTCTGGGGATGCTGCAGAGCGTCCGGGAGGCGCTGCGCCCGGGCGGCATCTTCCTGTGCCTGGACATCAACTGCGCCGACGACCCGGCGGCCAACACCGGCCCGGTGGCGACGCTGCTCTACGGCTTCAGCCTGCTGCTCTGCATGCCGGTCTCGTTGGCGCACGGGGGCGCTGGCCTGGGCACCCTGGGCCTCCCAGAGTCCAAGCTGCGGGAGCTGGCGACGAGCGCAGGCTTCTCCTCTGTCACCAAGGTGGCGATGGACAACCCGATCAACAACCTCTACGTGGTGCGGCGCTAGCGGGGCTTGCCATCAGGGCTTCAGACGAGGCGCACCAACGCCGCCCCGATTCCCAGCATGGCGCCGACATGGTGGCCGCCAGTCACTCCTGCGGTTCCGGGGGCAGCAGGGCGGCGATCATCGCGTCGGCCACGAAGGCACCGTACCGGGGGATGCTCATCCCCCGGCGGACCACCAGCAGGTCGTACAGCTCCGCCGAGCTGTAGGTCCACAGCACGTCGGCCGCCTCCGGGACACTGACGCCCGCCCGGAGGTGGCCGGCGGCGGCCAACCGCTGGGCGTTCTGGGTCATCCGCCGCAGGCGGGCCGCATCGATCTCCTCCACAAGCGCCCGCACGTCGGCGTCGCTCACCGCCGCCTCCCGGGCCAGGAGGGTGATCGGGGAGACCCGGGGAGAGATCTCCATGACGAAACGGCCCCACCCCCGGATGATCTTGCGGGGGTCTGGCTCACCGGCCTGGAGGGCGTCCGAGCGATGCTCGGCGGGCACCGGACCCCGACCCAGCAGTGCCGCGTCGACGATCGCCCGGACGAGCCCGGGCTTGCCCCCGAACCCCTTGTAGATGGTGTCCACCGAGACACCGGCGCCCTGAGCAATCGAGCCGATGGTGGTCCCGGCGTAGCCCTGGCGCAGGAACAGCTCCTCGGCGGCGGTGATCACCCGCTCCCGGCTTTGCCGAGCCAGTTCCCGGCGGCGGGTGGCGTCGTATCCCCGCTTGGGCTTGACGGGGGATGCCGGGGCCTCCATAATTAGTTCCAGTCTACTGGATCGAAGTTGGGAGAACAGGGGGGGACGCGCATGGAGGGTCTGGAATCCTGGGTCAGCCGGTTGGTGGACGCGACCAATGGCCACGACCTCGACGCCTTGGTGGCCTGTTTCGACGAGGGGTACGTGAACGAGTGCCCGGTCCATCCGGCCCGCAACTTCACAGGCCGGGAGCAGGTCCGGCGCAATTGGGAGCAGATCTTCAAGCATGTGCCCGATATCCACGCGACGGTCCTGCACGAAGCCTATGGACCCGGGACCGCCTGGACCGAGTGGGAGATGCGGGGGACGCGCGCGGACGGCGGCGAGCACCTGATGCGGGGTGTCGTGATCTTCCAGGTCGCCGGGGAGCAGGCGACCTCCTGCCGGTTCTACGTCGAACCGGTGGACGCCGGCACCATGACCGTCGGAGAGGCCGTGGCCGCCCTGGTGGTGGGGCAATGATCCTGGTGGCGGGGGGTACCGGACGGCTGGGCAGCATCCTCGTGCCGTCACTCACGGCAGGGGGGATCCCAGTGCGGGTGATGGCCCGGCGCGGCGAACGGGCGGATGCCATCCGGGCCGCGGGGGCCGAGTTCGTGGCCGGCGACGTGCGCGACGCCGCCGCGGTCCGGGCGGCGGCGTCCGGCGCCACGGTGGTGGTGTCGGCGGTCCACGGCATGAGCGGCGTGGGCCGGGGACGGTTCCGATCCATCGACGTCCGGGGCAATCGCAACCTGACCGAGGCGGCCCAGACCGCGGGCGCCTCGGTGGTACTGGTATCGGTGGTCGGTGCCTCAGCGGACAACCCGATGGCGCTGTTCCGCGCCAAGAGCGCCGCCGAGGAGCAGGTGCGGGCCAGCGCCTGCCCATGGACCATCGTGCGAGCCACCGCCTACGCGGAACTGTGGGCCGAGTTGGTGGGCAAGGGCCTGATCTTCGGCCGCGGCGACAACGCAATCAATTTCGTCTCGGTACTCGACGTCGCCGCCGTGGTGGAGCGGGCCGTTCTCGACCCCACCCTCCGAGGGCAGGTCCTGGACGTGGCGGGCCCGGAGAACCTCTCCTTTAACCAGTTCGCCGGCGTGCTCCGCGAGATGGGCCGGCTGGACCGTCCCGTGCGCCACGTTCCCCGGGGTCTGCTCCGGGCATTGGCGCATCTGGACCCCAGAGCTGCCTCCTCCCTGGTGATGGATGCCGCCGACCTGGCGGTGCACACCGTGTCGCGGCCCGACGGCGTAGCAGTGACCCCGCTGCGCGTGGCCCTGGCGCAGGCTGTCCGGGCGATGCCGGGCGGCTGACGCCTTCCACAAGGGCCCCACGGCAACCGAAGGCGCCGCCAGGTTGCGGCGTAGACTCGGCGGCGCCATGAGCCAAGGCCGGGAACCCCAGCACCTTGAGGCCCTGGTCGAATCGGCCATGGCGCTTGCCGGAGAGCATGAGCTCGACGTCCTCCTGGCACGCATCGCGACCCTGGCCCGCACCGTGGTGGGGGCGTCCTACGCCGCCATCGGCGTGGTGCGCCAAGGGGCGCTGGAGAAGTTCCTGCACTCGGGCATGGACCCCGAAACCGTCCACGCCATCGGCGACCTCCCCACCGGCCAGGGTGTCCTGGGGGTGCTCCTCACCGAGCCCACCCCGCTGCGCATGCCCGAGGTCTCGGCCCACAGCCAGTCGGCGGGGTTCCCGGCGCACCACCCGGTCATGCATTCGTTCCTCGGGGTGCCCATCGTGATCCGGGGCCGGGTCTACGGCCGGCTCTACCTGACCGACAAGCACGGCGCCGCCGAGTTCTCCGCCGATGACGAACGCCTGGCGGCCATGCTCGCCGCCCAAGCCGGGTCGGCGATCGAACGCTCGGAGCTCTTCGAGCAGCTGCGCGTGCGGGGCGAGGAGCTGTCCCAGCGCCTGGCGCAGCTGGCGTCGGTGGACCGGGTGGGCCGGCTGCTCGTCACCCAGGCCACCACCGACCAGATCCTGCGCTCCGCTGCCAGCGAGGCCTGCTCGCTCACCAACGGCACCCGGGCCACCGTGATGCTGGCGGACGCCGGCACCGAGGACCTGATCATCCGGCAGGCGGTCGGCGGGCCGGAGCCCGAAAGGCTGATCGGCGCCCGGATCCCGCCCGGCACATCGAAGTCCGGTGCCGTGATGTCCCGAGGCCAGCCCGAGCGGGTGGACAACCTGCCCTCCGATCCGGAGATGAACGAAGCCGTCCGGCGCTTCCTCGGCAACCCGCAGAACGGTGCCTTCGTCCCCCTCCAGATCCGCGACCGGGCGGTGGGGGCGCTGGCGGTGTACGGCCAAGCCGGGGGGGCGCCGTTCAGCGACGACGACCTCGTCGTGCTGCAGATGCTCGGCAACCAGGTGGCGGCGGCACTGGAGAACGAGCGCCTCACCGCCCTCCTGCGCGAGATGGCGGTCCTGGAGGAACGCGAGCGGATCTCGCGGGAGCTGCACGACGGCGTGATCCAGGCCATCTACTCCGTCGGGCTCTCCCTGCAGGGCTCGCTCAGCCTCATCGACCGGGACACCCCGCGCGCCCGCATCCGGATCGACGAGGCCATCGGGCGCCTCGATGACGTGGTGCGGGACGTGCGCAACTATATCTTCGAGCTCCGCCCGCACGTGGTGGTGGAGCAGGGCGGTCTGGCGGCCATCGAGCAGCTAGCCAAAGAGTGCGAGGTCAACACGCTGGCACAGGTCAGCACCGTTCTCGACCAGGAAGCGCTCGGCCGGCTGGGGGACGAGCAGGAGGCCAGTCTCATCCAGATCGTGCGGGAAATCCTCTCGAACGTGGCTCGGCATTCGCAGGCCACCGAGGTCCGCATCGCCCTGGAATCGGTGGGCGACGAGGTGCAGGTCGTGGTCGAGGACAACGGCTCCCGCTACGACCCCGCCACTGTCGTGCGGGGCCAGGGGCTCACCAACATCGAGTCCCGGGCGGCGGCGCTCGGCGCCCAGCTCGAGATCGCCTCCCGCCCGGAGGGTGGGATGCGCCATGTCCTCGCCATCCCGGTCACCCGCCCGGCGTGATCACGGCACGATCAACACCGGCATCGTCGCATGGTGGAGCAGGTAGCTGGAGACACTTCCCAGCATGAGGGCGGCAGGCATGCGCACGCCCCGCCGGCCCACGACCACGAGGTCCACGTCGAGTGACTCCGCCTCGGCCAGGACTTCGTCGGGCGGGTGCCCGAAGGACTTCGACGTCGTCGTCTCGATGCCGGCCTCCTCGAGGACCTGGCGCGCCCCGGCGGTCGCGCGGTCCACCATCGCGCGGATGGCCTCATGGCGCGCCGGGGCGTCGCTCAGGTCCCCCAGGTAGCTGGTGGGCTCCATGGTGGCGGACAGGACGGTGTGCACGTGGATGACGCCCTGGTCGGGTCCCAGGGGCCCCATGATGCGGGCCAGGAAGCGCGCGGCCCGGAGAGCGTGATCGGACCCGTCGGTGGCCAGCAGCACCGACATCCGCCCGGCGACGACGGGCATGCCGGGCAGCGTTCCTTCCATGAGCATGACTCCTCCTCCGTGGTCAGGTGTGGTTCAAATCAATCTGCGGATCAGGTCTGGGATGATGGGCAGCACGAGTCCGGTACCAGGAGGAGCGCCGTGGCCATCCGCATCATGCTCGTCGATGACCACGAGGTGGTCCGCGCCGGCCTCGCCGCCCTGATCGAGGCCGAGGACGATCTCGAGGTGGTGGGCGAGGCCTCCGATGGCCCGGAGGCCCTGCGGGTGGCGCCGATCTACCGGCCGGACGTCGTGGTGATGGACGTGCGCATGCCTGGCGGGGGCGGCGTCGAGGCATGCCGGGCGCTGCGGGATGCCTTCCCCAACCTGGCGGTGATCATGTTGACCTCCTACTCGGATGACGAGGCGCTGTTCAACTCGCTCATGGCCGGAGCCGCGGGCTTCGTCCTGAAACAGATCCGGGGCCGCGACCTGGTCACCGCGATCCGCACCGTGGCCGGCGGGCAGTCCCTGCTCGACCCGACCGTCACCGCCCGCGTGCTGGAGCGGCTCCGGCGGGCCAAGATCGATGACAAGGACCCCAAGCTCGCCCGGCTGTCGCCCCAGGAGGAACGGATCCTGGACCTGGTGGCCGAAGGCCGCACTAATCGGGAGATAGCCGAGGTCATCCACCTTTCCGACAAGACCGTTAAGAACTACGTCTCCAGCATCCTGCAGAAGCTGGAGGTGCAGCGCCGGTCCGAGGCAGCGTCCTATGTGGCTCGCACCAAGGCCGCAGGTCCCGGGGCGGGGCACGCGGACTGAGTGACGCTGCCGGTCGGCCGGCTGCCAAGGTTCCATAGGCACCAGCATCGGCCGGTGGAGGCGCTGCTGGAAGGGCCATTCGGCCCGTTGTGGCCGGGCCCTCTACGTTTCGGGGATGCGGCGGCCGGTCACGTCCTGGACCGGGATCTCGATCCACACCGGGGACATCGGTTCCGCCCAGGAGCGCAGCGGCCCCCGGCTGAGCCGGCTCACCTCGGCGGGGTCATCCACGTGGCAGATCGCCCCGTGGACGACGACACTCCAGCCGGCGTTGTAGAGCGGGCGGCTCTCGTCCACCTCCAACGCTACCTGCGTGCCATTGGCCAACCGGCCGAGCATCGAGCCGGCGGCGGTGCAAAACCGGACCACGTCCTCGTCCGGGTCGGCCACGTAGTTCACCGGGATGATTTGCGGCCGGCCGTCGGCGACGAATCCCACCCGGGCCACAAAGCCGTGCTCTCGCAGCAGCTTCAGGCAGTCCTGCCGGTCCAGCTCCTCCGTCATCCGGTGATGGTCGGCCATTGGTGACCCCCTTTCTGGTGGCATTCGAACAGGTTTCAGCGTCGGCCGCTGGCCCCTTCAGGCGTAGGGCCACCTGGCCCCGCTTCAGGGTGCCGGCGGCCCGGGCCGGTCGGTAGTTGGGTCGTAGGCCAGCACCCGGTTGCGGCCCGCCGCCTTGGCTGCGTACAGCGCGGCGTCGGCGCAGCCCACCAGGCCCTCGGCCGTGCCCGCGTGCTGCGGGAAGGTCGCCACGCCGCACGTGATGGTGGGGGCAGCCAGGAGGGTCCGGCCGTGCGGCACCCCGGCGCTGGCCAGCAGGCGGCGTAGCTCCTCGGCCCGCCCCACGGCATCGGCGAGCGCGCAGTCGGGCAGCACGATGGTGAACTCCTCCCCGCCGTACCGGCAGGCGACGCTGGAGACCCGGAAGAGGCGCTGCATCGCCTGGGAGACGTGACGCATCACCGCATCCCCCGCCTCGTGACCGTAGGCGTCGTTGAACTCCTTGAAGCGGTCGATGTCCAGCTGCAGCACCGACAGCGGGGTGTGGCGCCGGCCCGCCAGGCTGATCTCCCGGGTCAGGGTCTCCTCCATGTAGCGCCGGTTGAACAGGCCGGTCAGCGGGTCCCGGATCGAGAGGGTCCGGAGCTTGTCGCGCAGCTTGAGGTTGGCGGTGGCCATCGAGATCTGGCCGGCGACGCTCAGCGCGGGCTGGAGGATGGCCGCCGGAAGCGGCCCCTCCCCGGCCGCGGCGGGCGGGCCGCCGGCCCAGAGGAGGTGGTACACGCCGATGGCCTCGCCCTGGCCCAGCATGGGCACGCAGAGGCACCACGCAGCTCTCGATGTTGCCAGGTGGGGGCAGCGCGGTTCCACGACCCCGCTCAGGTGGGGCTTGCCCCGCCGCACCGCCCAGCAGTCGGTGGGGGCGAAGGCGGGCTGGCCGATGTCCGCCTCGCCCCAGGTCGCCATGGACTCGACGAGATCCCGGGAGGCGTTGGTGATCGAGATCGACCCACCGGAGCCCGGGAAAAGCCCGCCGGAGAGCCGGGCGGCTATGGGGTACGCCTCGGCCGACGACAGGCAGCCTTGCAGGAGCTCCGCCAGCTCGTTGAGGAGGTGGATCTCGGTGTTGGTGCGCTCCAGATCCGCCTGGTGGCGGGCGACATCGTCCGCCTGGATGCGCACGGAGGTGATGTCACGGGCCATCACGACGACCCCGTCGTGCAGCTTGGTGGCCCGCATCTCGAACGCCAGCCGGCGGCGCACCCCGTCGCCCCAGACATCCTCGTACCACAGGCAGGGCTCGACGTAGGGCTCGCCGGTGTCGACCACGCGCCGGTAGGTGGCGAAGATCCCGCTCGGCCCGTGGTCGGGGAGGACCTCGAGCAGGGTGCGCCCGGCCAGATCCTCGGGCCTGATCCCGAAGGTGACGCCCGCCGCCCGGTTGGCGTACTGCCACCGGAAGTCCACGATTTCCCCCGCCCCATCGCGCACCGCAGCGAAGATCGACAGGGTGTCGGGGAGGTCCTCCACCGAGGCCCGGAACCGCTCCTCGCTGGCCCGCAGGGCGAGGGCCGAGGCTTCCCGGTCGGAGACGTCCCGCCAGGTGGCCGCCACGCCGTCGTCCAGCTTCCAGACCTGGGAGTCGAAGACTCCCTCAACCCGATAATTGTCTCCCGGCACTCCGCCTGCGGCTCCGTTGTCTTCTGCGTACCGGTGCTGCGTGCTGGTTAGCGGCTCCCCGGTTTCCACCACATGCAGGTAGTCCCGGAACCGGCCGGAAGCGGGGAAGCCGGGAAGGCTCTGGCTGACCCGGGTGCCGATCAGGGACTCGGCGGTGCGTCCGAAGGTCCGGGCCGCCGGGGCGTTGAGATAGACGTATTCGAAGTCGACTACGCCATCCCCGTCCCGGACGCAGCGCAGGATGCAGAACGCATCCAGCATGCTGGCGAGGCTGGTCTTCCAGCGGCGCTCGCTGGCCTGCAACTCCGCCTCCATGCGCCGGCGCTGGGTCGCATCCCGGATCGCGGCCATGACCACCGTCCCTTCCGGGGTGGCGATCGGGCTGAGGCTGATGTCGACCGGGACCCGGGTGCCATCCGCGCGGAGCGCCGACAGCTCGGTGCCGGCCGCCATCGGCCGGGTGCGCGGCCGGGCGAAATACCCGCCGCGGTGGTTGACGTGCGCCCCGCGCAGATCAGGCGGCACCACCACTTCGAGCGGGCGGCCCACCAGATCCTGCGGCGTCCAGCCGAGCAGCGTCTCGCAGATGCGATTGGCCAGGACGATGACGCCCCGGGCGTCGACAACGATGATGGCGTCGGGCGCGGCGTCCACCAGTGCCTGGTAGAAGCCTGCGGCCATCGCCTGCCCGACAGCCTCCTCGCTGTGGGTGGCGGGGGTCACCACGGCACTCCTCCTTCCGCAGGAAGTTGCCTTCCCCACATCGGCACCGGGCCGGCGCCGCCCCAGGGCCGAATGGCCCGGGTTCCGGGTGCCGGTTCGGCTCCCCCGGCCAGATGGCCCGGGGAAGAGGGGCCGAACGGCCATGGTGGCGCCTGCGGTTGTAGGTCGATCATCGGGATGCGCCAACGGGAAGGAGCCCGGCCGTGGACAACCGTCAAGCGGGCAGGGATGTGCGGCTCAGCCCTGAAGAGACCGGCTACGGAGCACCGGAGACCATCCACGCCGCCCAGCGGACCTCCCTGCGGAGCGGCGGACCGGCGACCGAACCGATTGTCGTTCCCTGGCAATACGGCTCCGGTCGCCGGGCTGCGCAACCACCGCGGCGGATGCCGGCCGAGGACTTCGCCGTTGCCTGGCAACTCCCCGCAGCCCGCCCGGCGACCGGTTAGAACGGCCGCACGACGATACAAATCATGGCCCGACGCAGGTTCAAGTGGGTAGTCCCAGGTCCGGGCCACCCACTCGAAGCCACGACGTGGAGGAGACCGAGGGGGTCCTCCAGGGAGAAGCTGCTGAACCGGGCTATCCCAGCCAGGCCTCCAGGCGGGCCCGTTCGAACTCCTGCTTGGCCTGGAAGGCCGCCGCCGTCGCTTCGCTGACGTGCACCACGGGCTCCGGCTCGGCGAAGAAACGGCCCTCGACCAGGGCCACGGCTCTTCCGGGGAGCTCGAGGAAGCACGCCCCCTCACCGTCGTAGCTCGCCTCGTCGCCCGTTCCGGTCAGGTCACGCACGATGTTCCGGGCGGCGACCTCGCCCTCGCCGGCGGCGAAGACCCCCGCCTTGGGGACGGGGAACGTCGCCGTCGGGACCACCGTGCAGTCCCCCACCGCGTACACCCGCTCGAACGCGGTCCGCAGGCTGTGGCGGTGCGCCTCTACCCATCCCGACTTCCCGGCCAGTGGGCTCTCGGCGATGACGGGCGGCGGGGCGGCGGCGGGCACGCCCAGCAGGATGTCGTAGCCGAGCTCGGCGCCGTTGGCGTAGCGCACGACACGGGCCACCGGGTCCACGCCGGCCACGGCGTGGTGGGTGAGCAGCTCGATGCCGCGGCCCGCCAGCTGGGAGGCCACGTACTGGCTGGCGTCCGGCCCGGCGACCGGCATGGTGATCGGCTGCGGCGTGGAGACGGACACCCCCACCCGCTCCCGGACGCCCCGCTGGCGGAGCAGGTCGTCCACGATGAGCGTCGCCTCGAACGGGGCGGGTGGGCACTTGAGCGGCACCCCGAGGACGGCGACCAGGACCGACCCGCCGCCGATCCCGGCCAGGGCCTGGCGGATGGTGGGGAGCTGGCCGGCGTCGTAGAGATTGAATGCCCCTGGCCCGCCGACCAGATCCTGGTGGGCCGGGGACATCGCCGCCCCCAGGGCGACCAGGAGGGCATCCCCCTCCAGCGTGCCGGTCGAGGTCCCGACCCGGCGGGCGGAGGGATCGATGCCGGTGATCTCGGCCTGCACGAATGTGACGCCGCGATCCGCCAGGCGATGGAGGGACACGGTCCCACCCGGGAGGGGCCGCACCCCCGCCAGGTCCCAGAGCTTGGCGAAGCCCATGAAGAAGTGGTCCCGGCGGTCGACGAGGACGACCTCGAGGTCGGAGTCAAGCCGCCGGATCTCGGCCGCGGCAGCCAGGCCGCCGAACCCGCCGCCGAGAATCAGAACCTTGGCCATGACGTCGCTCCGCTCGTGAGCATCGCAGGTGCTGGTAGGGATCGTATCGGACCCACCCCTTCGGCAGTCAGGTCCCACTGATGCGGGCAGGGGTGATCTCAGGGTGCAGCCAGGGCCATTCCCGATAGCCGGGGGGACGCCGGAGGGCGACGATCAGCCCATGATCGAAGTCCGGATGCTGACCAAGCGCCACGGGGTTCGATGTTCGGTCGATCACCTGACCTTCGATGCCCTGCCCGGCCGGGTCACCGGGCTCCTGGGGCCGCCCAGGGCAGGCAAGTCCACCGTCCTGAGGATCGTGATGGGCCTGGTCGAGCCCGACTCGGGAGTGGCCCTCGTCAACGGGCGGCCCTTTCATGCCCTGCGGGAGTCGGCGTCTGAGATCGGGGCTCTCCTCTTCCCCCGGGCCTTCCATCCGGCGGCCACCGTCGCCACGCACCTCGGGGCGCAGGCGCGGGCAGGCGGCATCCCCGAGGGCCGGGTCGCCGCCGCCCTCGATCAGGCCGGGCTCGGTGCATTGGCTGACCGGCGGGCCGCGTCGCTGTCCCCGGCACAGGCCCACCGGCTGGGGATCGCCACCGCCCTACTGGGCGTTCCGGAGACCCTGATCCTCGATGCGCCACCGGCCGGGGTAGACGCTGCGACGCGCATCTGGGCCCGGGGCCTCCTGCGGTCGGTCGCACGCGACGGGCGCACCGTTGTGGTTGCTGGGCGGGACATCGACGAGATGTGCCGGGTGGCCGACCAGGTGGTGGTGATGGCCGAGGGCAGCAGGATGGCCGAACTCTCGATGGCTGCCCTGCGGGCGTTGTCCCCCGGCTCGCTCCGGGTGCGGACCCGGGAACCGTCCCGGCTGGTCACCGTGCTGGAGGCGGCCGGGATGACAGCCGACATCCAGCCCGACCGCAGCGTCGTCGTTACCGGTGCCGGGGCCGCCGACGTGGAGGGCCGAGCCGCCGATGCCGGCATCCGGTTGGAGAACTTGGCCCTGGCGGGCTAGACAGCCGCGCGCGTGCCCGTTCATCGGGCACTGAACGGCCCGCACCCCGGGTTGAACGCCCCTGCTGCACGGGGCTCGCACGAGAACCCGACCTAAAAAGGGGGCCACACATGCAAGCAACGGAGTACGACGCCATCGTGGTCGGGGCCCGGTGCGCGGGCTCGCCCGTGGCGATGCAGCTCAGCCGGGTGGGCTGGCGGGTCCTCCTGGTGGACCGGGCGACCTTCCCCAGCGACACGCTCTCGACGCACGCCATCCACCCCCAGGGGGTGGCCGCCCTGCAGCGCTGGGGCCTGCTCGACCGGCTGGTGGCCACCGGTTGCCCGCCGATCGACACCTATCGCTTCCAGTTCGGACCGTTCGCCATCGCCGGCCACCCCCGCCCCGTGGAGGGGGTAGGCGTGGCCTACGCCCCCCGCCGCACCATCCTCGACGCCCTGCTGGTCGAAGCCGCGCGCGAAGCCGGGGCCGAGCTCTGGGAGGGCACCGTGGTGGAGAACGTCCTGTGGGAGGGAGGCTCCGTCGCCGGCATCCGTGCCCGCCGGGGGGACGCACCCGCGGTCACAGTGCGGGCGCCGGTGGTCATCGGGGCCGACGGGCGCAACTCGTTGGTCGCCGCCTCGGTCCACGCGCCCTCCTACCGGGAGTGCCCGGCCCAGCTGGTGGCCTACTACGCCTACTGGTCGGGGCTTCCCATGGAGGGCCGGTTCGAGACCTACCCGCAGCCGATGCACCGCCGGGGGTGGGGTGTCGCCCAGACCCATGACGACCTCACGATGGTCGTCGTCGGCTGGCCGGTCGCCGAGATGGCGGCCAACCGGGGCGACCTGGAGGCCAGCTACCAAGGCGCATTCCGCCTCGTCCCGGCTTTCGCCGAGCGTATCGCCGCCGCCGTCCGGGAGACGCCGATCCGCGGCGGGGTCACGCCGAACTTCTTCCGCCGCCCATTCGGCCGCGGGTGGGCGCTGGTGGGCGACGCCGGGTACACCAAGGACCCGATCACGGCGCAGGGCATCAGCGACGCCTTCCTGGATGGTGAGCGCTGCGTCCAGGCTCTGGATGAATGGCGCACGGGCGGCCGGCCCTTCGCCGACGCGCTCGGCGCCTACCAGGCCGACCGGGACCGGCGGGCGATGCCGATGTACGAGTTCACGATCAAGCTTGCATCGATGGAGATGCCGGGCCCGGACCTGATGGCGGTGGTGCAGGCGGCGGCCGGGAGCCCGGAAGGCAGCGACCTGTTCGCCAGCGCTTCGGCGGGCACCGCACCCCTGAGCGAGCTCTTCGCGTTTGCTCAACGCGGCGGCCGGGCACTGGCAGCGGCCCCCGCAGCAGTAGGACACTGAGACCCACACTGAGGGGAGAACGACCATGGCAACGGCAGTGGCGAACACCGAGGCACGGGAGTACTGGACGGCACGGGCGGCCGGCTGGCTGGAGGACCAGGACGCCCTGGAGATCTTTGGGGGGGCACCAGGCGAGGCCGCCATAGAGGCGTTGGCGCCGCAGCCGGGCGAACGGATCCTCGACATCGGGTGCGGGGGCGGCGCCACCTCCCTTGCCCTTGCCGGACGGGTGGCGCCCCGGGGCAGCGTGGTGGGCGTGGACATCTCACCGGGCATGGTCGCCGGGGCGCAGGCCCGGGCGGCCGCCTCCGGGGCGGGGTCGGTGTCCTTCGTCGTGGGCGACGCGCAGGTCGAGGACCTGGGCGCGGGCGCATTCCAGGCTGCCTACTCCCGCTTCGGCGTCATGTTCTTCGCCGACCCGGTGGCGGCCTTCGCCAACATCCACCGGTGCCTGGCGCCGGCGGGCCGGCTGTCGTTCTGCTGCTGGCAGGGGCCCGCCAGCAACGAATGGATGACGCTGCCGACCGTGGTGGCGCGGGGAGTCCTGGGCATGGCCCCGCCGCAGCCCGACCCCGGAGAACCGGGCCCATTCTCCTTCGCCGACCCCGGACGGATCCGCGAGATCCTCGAAGGCGCCGGGTTCCAGGACGTCGACGTCGCCCTGCACAACGACACCGTTGCGCTTTCGGAGGGTGACGTGGCCACCCGGGCCCGGGTGGCCTTGCGCCAGGGCCTGGTGGCCGAGCTGTTGAAGGAGGTCTCCGACGAGACCCGGGACCAGGTGGTCGCCGCCCTGCAGGAGGCGATGCGGAGCCGGATGGTGGGCGGCGTTTCGGACTTCTCCCGCGGTTATCTCGTGGTGACGGCCCGGGCGTGAGCGGGCCGAGGCCGCAAGCAGCCTAACTGGCGGCCCAGGGCGTCCCTCCGGGCGGCGCCTGGTAGCTGCAGTAGATCCCGGTCCGCACCCCGGCGCCCAGGTCCCGCCCGGCGTCCGGGAAGGACTCCTCGATGCGGGCGATGGCGGCCCGGAGCGCCCGGGTGACGTTGAGTCGGGCCTTCTCCACCACCGAGGCTGCCCGCCGGTCCCGGCCGCCCAGGCCCACCGCCCGGGACAGCTCGGCCACCAGGGCGTCGATCTCCCCCTGGATGGCCACCATGGCATCGTCGTCCTCGCGGGCGTCGGCCTCGTCGAGGTCCGCCCGCAGAGCCTCCAGCCGGCGGCGGTATGCGGCCTTGGCGGCGCCGTCCAACATCTCGCCCGCATCGCCGAGGTCACGCCGGCGGATACCCGGCTCCTCCGGTGCCCCCTCGACCGCCTCCACCAGGTCCAGCACGTGGTGCTCGACGGCAGGCGCCCCCAGGAGGACCCCGAGGTAGGACAACCCTTTCGTCGCCCGCAGGTAGAGCGTGCTGCCGCCGACGGTCAGCACCCAGTCGTCCCCCGCCCGGCGCAGCATGGCGGGGGGGCCCGGGGCGAGCGACGGCCCGGGCAGCCACCGGCCGTGGAGGTCGAGCCGGGCCTCGATCGCCGCCGCCGCCTGCTCCTCAGCGCGAGCGGCGGCCGGGTCCGGGTGAAGGTGTGCCAGCTCACGGTGCATGGTGACGGCCAGCAAGGGGGCGGCCCACTCATCCATACCGGCCAGGGCCTGCTCCAGGGTCCCGACCGCGGCCGGAGCATCGCCGGCACCGGCTGCGACCCGGGCGACGGCGAGGGCCACCTCGGCTGGCGCTGCGGTGCCGGCCCGGCGCTCCAGCTCCTGGCAGGCCTCCCGTGCCGCCCCGATGTCCCCCCGGGCCAGCTCGGCATCCACCAGGATGCCCAGGAGCGCAGGGGAGCGCATCCGGTCGTCGCCGAGGGTGCGCACGCCCCGGCGGGCGACGGCGGCCGCCAGGTCGTGCTCGCCGCGGGTGTGGTGGAGGCGGGCGAGCGGCACCGTCGCCTCCACCAGGTCTTCGAAGCCCACCAGGAGGCGCTCGGCTTCGTCCAGGCGGCCTTGGCGGACCCGGAGATCGGCCAGTGCCGCCACCGCAGCACCGCGGCTGTAGTGCGAGCCGCTCCCGGTCAGCTCCAGCCCGTGCTCCAGCACCGCATCGGCCTCGGCCCAGCGCCCGCACTCGCACAGCAGGGAGCCGTAGACGGTGGCGCAGTGCGCCCCCAGGATCCCCGGGCCGCCCTTGTCCCCCAGGAAACCCTGAGCCCTGAGGATGTCGCCCCACTCGTGCACCCGGCCAATCTCCCGGGTCTCCTGGCAGGCGCTGAACAGGTTGCAGCAGATCGATCCGGCTGCCGACAGGTCGCTGACCAGGTTGCCCGTGACCAGGGCCATCGCCTCGTCCAGCCAGGCCATGCCCTCCTCGACCCTGCCGAGCAGCACCAGGGCCAGGCCGCCGTCGGCCCGGCCCTTGGCCTCCAGGTCCGCATCGCGGAACTCCTGGGCCCGCTCCAGGGCGAGTTCAGCCCGGGCCAGGAGGTCGGCGGGGTCCGGGAGGCAGCACCCGGTGCGGGCCACGGCGACCCAGCCCTCCTCGACGCAGTGCCCGACGCCGGCCAGCAGCCGCTCGGCGCGGGCGAACCACGCCTTCGCCGCCAGCCGGTTCCCGAGGCCATCGAGCAGGATCCGTCCGAGGCAGGCCGCGGCCCACGCCGCCCGGGCCTGGGCGCCGCGCTCGGTGAACTCTCCGACCGCCAATTCCAGCTGCGCCCGGGACTCGTCGTACCTCCCCAGGACGAAGCAGTGCCCGGCAAGCTGGAGGCGGGCCTCGGGGTCGGGCGAGGCGCTCTCGGCCCCGGGGTGGTCCAGTGCTTCCCGCATCTTCGGTTACGCGGTGAGCTTCGCGGCCTCTTCGAGGATGGGTAGCGCCCGGTCGACCATCTCGTCGGTGGCGGTGAGCGACATGCGGAAGTAGCCCGGCCGCTCGAAGGCCTCGCCCGGGAGGGTGAACACCCCCCGCTCCGCCAACCAGTCGCAGAAGGCCACGGCATCGGGCATCGGGCTGTGGATGAACAGGTAGAAGCCGGCTTCGGGCGTCTCCAGCCGGTAGCCCATGGCGCGCAGGGCGGCCACCAGCCGGTCGCGGCGGCGCTCGATGGCGGGGAGGTCGATCAGCATCCGCTCCAGCTCCGGCATCGCATGCTGCATGCCGGTATCCGGCGGTCCCCCCATGCTGAGCGACGCCCAGAGCAGGGGCATGCGCAGCGCCTCCCGATCGGGCATCGCCGGTGCCATGGCCATGTACCCCGCCCGTTGCATGGGAGCCAGGATCGATTTGGAGTAGGTGTGCAGCAGGAAGGTGGAGGGATAGGCGTGCGCCGGCGTGACCATACGGGCACCGGTGAACAGGATGCGGGCGTAGGCCTCGTCGCTGATCAGGAAGATCCTCCGGCCGTGGCGCTCCGAGGCCTCCTGCAGGATCGTCGCCAGGCCGGTGAGATCCTCCAGCGGGTAGATGCGGCCGCTGGGGTTGTGCGGGGTGTTGAGCAGGACGATGCGCGTCCGGGGTGTGATCGCCGCCTCGATGGCGGGCAGATCGAGGTCGAAGCGCTCCCCGATGAGCGGCACCTTGACCGGCTCGCCGCCCTCCTGGAGCACCAGGGACTCGTAGAAGAACCAGGGGGGCGACATCATCAACACCTCGTCGCCCCGCTCGACCAGCAGGCGCAGCAGGAGGACCAGCCCCGAGGCTGCGCCCCGGGTGAGGACTACGTCCTGGGGGTCGATCGGAAGGCCGAGGCGCTCGCCCAGGGCCTGCGCCACGGCGTCGATGGCCGGTTGCCAGGGCGGGCCGTAGCGGTAGTAGGCCGGGCTGTCAGCGACGACCGCCTTCTGGAGGGCCTCGACGTACTCGGGCAGCGGGAGCTCGGTCGGGTTGCCGGCCATGAAGTCACAGGCACCCGGCGCCGCCGCCCGGGGGCCGTACTTCATGAGGAAGGCCATGAGGGCCCCGCCCGCCGCCAAGGACCGGCGGCTGCGCTCCGGGAGCTGCTCGGCAATGCCCACGCGCCGAGGATACCCGAGTCGTGGTGCTACGCCCCCGCTCGGAGCACCGCCTGGAACCCGCCCTCGAGGTCGGTGGCCCGGCCCAGGCCGAGGGCCTGGAGCGAGAGGGCGGCGAGACTGGAGGAGAAACCCTCGTTGCACACCACCACGATCTCCTGGTCCTCGCCGGTGGCCTCGGGGATGCGGTGGGGAGAGGTGGGGTCCAGCCGCCACTCCAGCACATTGCGGTCGATGACCACCGCCCCTTCGAGGGCTCCGTCGCGCTGGCGCTGCTCCACCGGTCGGGTGTCGACGATCAGGGCACCCCGGGCGATGAGCCCCGGCAGGTCGGCGGGCGTGGCCCGGGGCGCGATCCGGCGGCGGGCATCGGCCAGCACCGCGTCGATCCGCGACTTAGGAGCCGGGGTCTCCAAGCTTGGTCCAGTCGTGCTCCGAGGTGATCACCCGCACGGTGCCCGACTGCGACCGGGTCACGATCGACTGGGTCATCGCCCGCGGCCCCCGGTAGCGCACGCCCTGCAGGAGGTCGCCGTCGCTGATGCCAGTGGCGGCGAAGTAGGCCTCGCCCTTGACGAGGTCCTCGGTGGTGAGGATCCGGGTCAGGTCGTACCCGGCGTCCAGGGTGTTGCGCCGCTCCTCTTCGCTGCGCGGGTGCAGGCGGGCCTGGATGACACCCCCCAGGCACTTCAGCGCGCACGCCGAGATGACCCCCTCCGGCGTGCCCCCGATCCCCACCAGCAGGTCGATCCCGGTGCCGTCACGGGAAGCGGCGATCGAGGCGGCGACGTCGCCGTCGGAGATCAGCTTGATGCGGGCCCCGGCCTGGCGGATCGCCGTGATGAGCTCGTTGTGGCGGGGCCGGTCGAGGACGATCACGGTCAGCTCCTCGACGTCCTCGCTCTTGGCCTTGGCCACCCGGGCGAGGTTGACCTCGATCGGAGCGTCGAGCTCGATGAGATCGGCGGCCTCCGGGCCGGTGACGATCTTCTCCATGTAGAAGCACGGCCCCGGGTTGAACATCGAGCCCCGCGCGGCCGCGGCGAGCAGGGCCAGGGCGTTGGGCTGCCCCTTGGCGGTGAGGGTGGTGCCGTCCACCGGGTCCACGGCGACATCGACCTGCGGCGCCTCGCCGTTGCCCACGTGCTCGCCGTTGTAGAGCATGGGGGCCTCGTCCTTCTCGCCCTCACCGATGACGACGATGCCGTCCATGGGGACGGTGGCCAGCATGGCCCGCATCGCGTCCACGGCGGCGCCGTCCGCACCCTCCTTGTCCCCGCGGCCCAGCCAGCGGGCAGCGGCCAGCGCTCCGGCCTCGGTGACGCGAACCAGATCCATGCCGAGATTGCGTTCGGCGACGAGGGCTGCCTGCTTGGGATGATGCATCGTGCGGCCATACTAGTCGGCTCCTGCGAAAGACGGGAGGGAGTCGCTGGGGGTGGCCCCCGGACGACGCAGCAGCCATTGCCCTGGACGTCTTCCTTGAAGCCGAACAGGTGGCTTCCCGCCTGGGGCTGAACCGGTCCCAGCTCTACGTCCAAGCCATTCGGCTTTTCCTTGAATCGCAGGGAGACGATCCCGTTACGAGGAAGCTGGACGAACTGGCGAGTGAGTTCGCCGCCGGGCAGGGCGCCACCACCGGTCGCGCCCTCATCGATCAGGGCGCATGGCAGTGGTGAGGCGCGGCGAGATCTGGTGGGTGGATTTTGGCGACCCGATCGGTTCGGCCCCGGCATACCGCAGACCTGCAGCCATTGTGTCGTCCGACCGCTTCAATCGATCCAAGGTGGCCACCGTCATCGTGGCAGCGGTGACCTCCAACCTGCGGTTGGCGGACTCCCCCGGCAACGTCGCCCTGGCGCCTGGCGACGGGGGTCTCCCCATGCCATCGGTGATCAATATCACCCAGCTGCTGAGCATCGGCCGGGACCTGCTTCTGGGCCAGGCTGGGCGGCTGGCGCCGGCACATCTTCGTGCCCTCGATCAGGGACTCCGCCTGGTCCTCGACCTGTAGGCTCCAAGCCTGCCGCAATTGGTAATCAAATTGGAGATCAGCCCCCTCAGGGGACCAGCGCCGTCCACCAGTCCCCCAGGAACACCGCCTGGCCCTGGGCCAGGGTGAGGGTGCCGCTGCAGACGTCCTTGTGGACCCGGTTCTCGATGGTGTCCTTGGCATGCGCGCCGTGCGGCCCATCCCAGGGTTCCGGCCACAGGTTCTGCGGTGAGGTGGGGTTGCCGCCCACCTCCAGCGGCACCCGGTGGTCCTCCTCGTAGAGGGAGGTGGGGCCGGGCAGGCCCTGGCTGGCCATCTGCTGGCGTTTCAGGGCGTCGGTGTAGCTGGCCGGGGGGCGAACGGTGGCCGTGTAGCCGCTGACGCAGATC
>DASTWV010000024.1 GCA_035765775.1 Actinomycetota bacterium
CCCCCAGCACGGGGCCGCCAGCGGAGGACGCCTGGCTGTACGAGGAGCAAACCGAGACCTTCGAGCTCGGCCCCGCCCACTACGACTGGGAATTCCCGCCGGGCTAGTGCAGCCCCGGGCCAGCTCGACCGGCCCAACTGCCGGCCCAACTGCTGCACAAACCACCACCACCACCACCTAGAACGGGCGCCGCGCGTCACTGCTGCGGCGCCCGTTGGCGCGTGCACCCCGCCCGGTCCGGGCCGGCGCCTTCCCAACCTGCACGCGTGGAGCAGCCAGGGGCTGTACCACGCCGCCAACTATGGGCTTGAGGGACGAGATGCCGGGACTTGACTCCCGCTCGATGTCGGTCCTGAAGTCCTGCGGCGCGAGACTATGGACCATGGCCTTCGACGAAGCAGTGGCCGAGCGCGTGCGCGACCTCCTCGAGGGCCAGAGCGGGGTCTCCGAGAAGCGGATGTTCGGCGGCCTTGCCTTCCTCATCAACGGGAACATGGCGGTCAGCGCCAGCGGTCAGGGGGGACTCCTCCTGCGTTGTGATCCGGAAGCCTCCGACGAGATCTGTGCCCGGCCGCATGTCGAGCGGGCGGTCATGCGGGGCCGTGCGATGGACGGCTGGCTGCGCGTGGGGGCGGAGGCGCTGGCAACCGACGAAGAGCTCCAGGGGTGGGTGCGCATCGGCGTCGCCTATGCCCGGTCGCTGCCCGCCAAGGGGTAGAGCAGAACCGGGGCCCTGTGCCGAGCCCCGGGTATGATCCCGGCCGTGAAGATCGCCATTGCCGCCGACCACGCCGGATTCCCCCTGAAGACCCTGCTCATCGAGCGGCTTTCGGGGCAGGGCCACGACATCCTGGACCTCGGGACCGACTCCGAGGTGCCCGTGGACTACCCGGGCTTCTGCGCCGCCGCCGGGCGGGCCGTCTCCCGGGGGGAGGCCGATTTCGGCATCGTGCTGGGCGGCAGCGGACAGGGCGAGCAGATCGCTGCCAACAAGGTGCACGGAGTGCGAGCCGCCCTGTGCAACGACTTGTTCACCGCCCGGCTCGGCCGCCAGCACAACAACGCCAATGTGCTGGCCATGGGCGGCCGGATCGTGGCGCCACAACTGGCCTACGAGATCCTGCAGGTCTTCATCGACACCCCTTTCGAGGGCGGCCGGCACGAGGGCCGCCTGGAGCAGATCGCCGCCATCGAGCAGGAAGAGTGCGGGGGCTGAGCCGGGTTCTCGCCGTCGCCGCCGCCCTGGCGGTGCTGCTGACGGCCTGCCACACGTCCCAGAAGCCGGGGCCGGGGGTGACGCCCCCCGCCTCTGCCGCCCCCACCGCCACGGCCACCGCAAGCGGCCTGCCCGGCACGCCACCAATCACCGCCACCGCCATGCCCACGGCCACGCTGACCCCCACGCCCGCCAGCCCGCCGGCGTCTACCGCGCCGCACACGTCCAGCAGCCCCCCGGAGACACCCGGGAAAACCCTGCAGAGTGCCGAGGCCTACGTGCAGGCCAACAACACCATCGGGGGCACCCTGGGGTTCGTCGATCCCGGGTCGACCTGGGTGGACGCCAACACGCTCCACGTCCTCCACGCCACGCCGCAAGGGGCGGCGGGGGCCGGTGGGGACACGTTCTACTTCTTCGTCAACGGCGCACTCGTAGGCCAGTACATGTTCACCCAGTCGGAGCAGGCCGCGCCGGTCAACTCAACCGAGTTCTCCGTCACCTACGCCGCCTACAAGCCGGGCGACGCCGTCTGCTGCCCCTCCGGGGGAGTGTCCACCGCCCGGTTCCAGTGGAACGGCTCCAAGCTGGTCAGCCTCGACCCCATGACGGGAGCGACGCTCAGCTAGTGCCCTCACCCACCCTGACTGGGTGTGGGCCCGCGCCGCCCAGCCGAGCGGGAGTTCAGTCCCCGATCAGGATCCCGGGGGCCGGGAAGGCGGCGCACAGCTCCTTGATCTCGCCGGCCACCCGGTCGAGGAGATCCTCGTCGGCGGGGGCGGCGACCACATCGTTGATCCAGCCGGCGATGCGGTCCATTTCGGCTGCGCCCATGCCCCGGCTGGTGACCGCCGGGGTGCCGATGCGGATGCCGGAGGGGTCGAAAGGCTTGCGGGGGTCGAAGGGCACCGTGTTGTAGTTCAGCTCGATGCCCGCCCGGTCCAGGGCCTGGGCGGCGGGCTTGCCGCCCACCAGCTTGCTGGTGAGGTCCACCAGGATCAGGTGGTTGTCGGTGCCGCCCGACACCAGGTCGAAGCCCCGGGCCACCAGGCCCTCGGCCAGGGCGGCGGCGTTGGCCACGATGGCTTTGGCGTACCCGGCGAACGACGGGGCCGCCGCCTCCCGCAGGGCCACGGCGATGGCGGCGGTGGTGTGATTATGGGGGCCGCCCTGCAGGCCGGGGAAGACCGCCCGGTCGATTGCCTTGGCGTGGTCGGCACGGCACAGGATCATCGCCCCCCGGGGGCCGCGCAGCGACTTGTGCGTCGTCGTGGTGACCACGTCGGCGTGGGGCACGGGCGAGGGGTGCGCCCCGCCCGCCACCAGGCCGGCGAGATGGGCCATGTCGGCGGCGAAGACGGCGCCCACCTCGCGGGCGATCTCGGCGAAGGCGGCCCAGTCGATGATGCGGGGGACCGCAGTGCCGCCCGCCCAGATCAGCTTGGGCCGCTCCCGGCGGGCGAGGTCCCGGACCTCGTCGTAGTCGATGCGGCCGGTCTCCTTGCGCACGCCGTAGCTCACCGAGCGGAACCACTTGCCGGTCACCGAGACGTTCCAGCCGTGGGTCAGGTGCCCGCCGTGGGGGAGCGACATGCCCATCACGGTGTCGCCCGGCTGCAGGAAGGCGAGGTAGACCGCCAGGTTGGCGGGGGAGCCCGAGTAGGGCTGGACGTTGGCGTGGTCGGCGCCGAACAGGGATGTGGCCCGGTCCCGGGCGAGGCTCTCCAGCGGGTCGATGACCTGCTGGCCCTCGTAGTACCGGCGGCCCGGGTAGCCCTCGGAGTACTTGTTGGTGAGGACGGTGCCGGTGGCAGCCAGGACGGCGCTGGAAACGTAGTTCTCCGAGGGGATCAGGCGCACTTTGTCCCGTTGCCGGCGCTCCTCGGCAGAGATGAGCGCGGCGATCTCGGGGTCCTCGGCCTGGAGCACTGCGAAGAGGTCAGCCATCGTGCGGCGCACGGTACGGGCAGGCGGCGCTCCCGTCAAGCACCGCAGGCGCCGAGGCACTGCCGGCACACTGCGGATCGCGCAAAACCGGGCCACCTTGGCCTCGGCGTCGGGCGTGCCGCCTGGTACTTCGTGGGTCCCCGGCTCACCGCCATCCTGGTCAACCGCAACCGGCCGCTCCCCCGGAGGCGCTCCACCGCCTTCACTGAGGCTCCTGGCAGTAGGCGGCGTTCCCGGCCAGAATGGGCCCCGCATGGACGCCTATCTCCTCGTGATGGTGGCCAGCCTCATCCCGGCCTACGCCCTGACGCCGGTCGCCCTGCGGTTGGCCAGGCGCCTGGGGGCAGTGGACATCCCCGACGACCGCAAGGTCCACGAGGTGCCCACCCCCCGGCTCGGTGGCATCGCCATCTTCCTCGCCGCCATGTTCGGCCTGGCGGTCGCCGCCGGCCTCGGCGCCTTCCATGCCAGCTTCCGGCCGTTGGTGAAGTGGCCGCCCACCGAGCCGATCGCCATTGCGGTGGGCACGGCGGTGGTGTTCGTGCTCGGCCTGGTGGACGACGTCAAGGGGCTCAGCGCCCCCACCAAGCTGGCGGGGCAGATCCTGGCCGCGGCCTTCGTCTACCTGGGCGGGGTCAGCCTGGAATGGTTCCGCTTGCCGCCCTTCGGGACCCTGTCGCTGGGCGCCAGCGACTCGGCGGTCACCACCATCGTGTGGATCGTGGTGATCGTCAACGCCCTGAACCTGATCGACGGCCTCGACGGGCTGGCCGCCGGCATCACCGCGATCGCGGCGGCGACGTTTTTCATCTACCTCTTCGAGCTGGGCCGGGGCCTGGCGCTGCCCGACCAGACCGCGCCCCTGATCTCGGTGGTCGTGCTCGGGGCTGCGGCCGGGTTCCTGCCGCACAACTTCCACCCTGCCAAGATTTTCATGGGGGACTCCGGGAGCATGACCTTAGGGTTCCTGCTCGCCACCGCCACCGTGGCGGGGGTGGGGCGGACGGCGCCGATCAACTTCAAGGCCGAGACGGTGATCTTCTACCTGCCGGTGGTCATCCCCCTGATCATCCTGGCGATCCCCATCCTCGACACCGCCTTGGCGGTCGTGCGGCGGGCACGGGGCGGCAAGCACATCTTCCACGCCGACAAACGCCACCTGCATCACCAGCTGCTGGAGATCGGCCACGGGCACCGCCAGGCGGTGCTGATCATGTACGGCTGGACGGCGGTGGTGGGGGGAGCGGGCTTGGCGCTGTCCTTCGCCCCCAACCCGTTTTTCACCCTGCCCTTCGTGGCGGCGGCGATCGGGATCTTCCTGTACACCGCCCTGCCCCGGGTCGCCAACCGCGGGGCGGGCTGAGCGGAAGGATTGCCAACCCACGGTCGCGAAGGTATGTTCCATGTCCCGGTACCACGACATGATCTCTTTGCGATCTGGAGGTCGGCATGCGATGCGTCCAGCCAGGGGACCCGGATTACGAGGCAGACCGGCGTATCGCCAATGCCCGGTTCAACTACCGGCCCCGCTACATCTGTTACTGCGACACGCCAGGTGACGTCCCGCTTGCGCTCCAGAAGGCGAAGACAGAGAAACTCGCCATCCGCATCCGCTCCGGCGGTCATCACCATGAGGGCATGTGCTCGGGCGACGGCGTGTTGATGATCGATCTCTCGAAGCTCAACACCATCACCCTGTCCGGTGACCGGAGGAGCGCGCGGATCGGTGTGGGCGCCAAGCTGGGCGACGTGTACGCGGCGCTGCTGGCCAGCAACCGCATCCTGCCGGGTGGCGGCTGCGGCGACGTCCGGGTGGGAGGGCTGGTGCAGGGCGGCGGCTGGGGTCTCTACGCCCGCGCCCTGGGCCTTACCTGCGACAACGTCCTCGGCTTCCGGATTTTCCTGGCGAGCGGGGAGGTGCGGGACGTAGGAGCCGATGGTGCGGCGCCCGGAACCCTCTTCTGGGCTGTGTGCGGCGGCGGGGGCGGCAACTTCGGCGTCGTCACCGAGTTCGAGATCAAGCTTGCCGAGGTCCCGTCTCCCTTCTGGCAGTTCACGCTCACCTGGGACCACGCGGCCTGGCGTCAGCCCGTGATCGAAGACTGGCGGGCAAACTTCCCCGACGCCGATGCCGGGTTGACCACCTTCTGCCGGGTGAGCGCGGTGCGCTCGGATGATCCGCCGATTATCGTCGCCGGCAACTACCTGGGGGATGAGGCCAGGCTCGTGGAGACCTTGGCGCGCCTGTTGCCCAGGACCTTCCTGGGGTGCACTCAGGAGATCAGCCCCGTGCTCGCCGCGGCCCCGGAGGCCGCCGAGGCCTCAGAGGCCACCCAACCGTCCGATGCGACGACCCCACTGACACCAGCCGCCCGCCGGGCGTTCCACCACCCGCAGTACCAGCCCGGGCCCCCGCGGCTCGCGGCGGGGGGCATGGCCGCGGCGGTCGAGGGGCCGCCCGCCCAGACCTGCGACGGCGGGTACTACCCGCACAAGGTCTCCTCCTGCTTTCCGCGCTCGACGTTCTCCGCCGAGGGGACCCGCGTCATCACGGAGTTTCTTGACGGCCAGCCGGCGGAGCCCGCAGCCCGGCGCTACCTCAGCCTGCACGGCCTGGGCGGAGCCGTCGGCAACCCCCAGGCGAGTCGGCGGAGCTGCTATGCCTTCCGGGACAAGGCGTTCATGCTCCAGTACCAGGCGTGGTGGGGCGACCCCGCGGACAAGGCTCTGGAACAACGCTGCCTGGACTGGGTCCGGGGTTTCCGCCTGACCCTGGAGCACGGCGGGTTCACGGAGGGGTCCTTCATCAACTTCCCGGACCGCGATCTCCCGCTGGTCGCCTACTACGGCGCCGACAACCTCAAAAGCCTGATGCAGGTGAAGAGGCAGTACGACCCGGGAAACCTCTTCGGTTTCCCGATGGGCATCCCCACCCAGTAGCGCCGCCCGGGGCTCTACTTCCTCCCGGCCAGCTTCAGCCGGGCCTGGGACCACGACCGGCGCTCCTGCAGCTCCTCGAACTCGGCGTCCGAGCTGGGGTGGTGGAGCTCGGCGATGACCTCCTCGAGCTCCGCCTGGGCCTCGGCGGTGTGCGCCGGGGCCTCGGCCTCGGTGACCGCGTGGTCCACCAGGACCGTGACGGTGTTGGAGGACACCTCGAGGAAGCCCCCGCCCACGGCGAACTCCAGCCGCTGGTTGCCCGGCAGCCCGATAGTCAGGATGCCGCCTCCCAGAGCCGCCACCAGGGCGACGTGGCGGGGCCAGATGCCGAAGAGGCCGTCCACGCCCGGGGCCTTCACCCAGTGCGCTGCGCCGGCGTAGATCTGCGCGGTGGGGCTGACGACGGTGACGTGCAGGTCGACCTGGCCGCGCGCCAGCTCGTCGGCGATGTTGCCGGTTCGGAGGGCGCCTGGGGGATGCTCGGGAACGGACATCGCTCTAGCCCTTCATCGCCTCGGCGGCCTCGACGACCTCTTCGATGTCGCCCTTCATGTAGAACGCCTGCTCCGGCAGGTGGTCGTACTCGCCGGCGACGACCGCCTTGAAGGACCGGATGGTCTCCGACAGCTTCACGTAGCGGCCCTTCAGGCCGGTGAACTGCTCGGCGACGAAGAACGGCTGGCTGAGGAACTTCTGGATCTTGCGGGCCCGGTTGACCAGGACCTTGTCCTCCTCGGAGAGCTCGTCCATGCCCAGGATGGCGATGATGTCCTGCAGGTCCTTGTAGCGCTGCAGGATCTGCTGGACGTCCCGGGCCACCTGGTAGTGCTCCTGGCCGACGTACTGCGGGGCCAGCACCCGGGACGTGGAGTCCAGCGGGTCCACCGCCGGGTAGATGCCCAGCTCGGCGATCTGGCGGGAGAGCACGGTCTTGGCGTCCAGGTGGGTGAAGGCGGCGGCTGGGGCGGGGTCGGTCAGGTCATCGGCGGGGACATAGATGGCCTGCACCGAGGTGACCGAGCCGTTGTCGGTGGAGGTGATCCGCTCCTGCAGGGCGCCCATCTCGGTGGCCAGGGTGGGCTGGTAGCCCACGGCGGAGGGCATCCGGCCCAGCAGGGCGGACACCTCGGAGCCGGCCTGGGAGAACCGGAAGATGTTGTCCACGAACATGAGGACGTCCCGGCCGCCCTCGTCCCGGAGGTACTCGGCCATGGTGAGGCCCGACAGTGCCACCCGCAGGCGGGCGCCGGGCGGCTCGTTCATCTGGCCATAGCACAGGATGGCCTTGTTGATGACCCCGGACTCCTGCATCTCCAGCCAGAGGTCGTTGCCCTCACGGGTGCGCTCGCCCACGCCACAGAACACCGAGTACCCACCGTGCTGCTGGGCGACGTTGTTGATGAGTTCCATGATCACCACGGTCTTGCCCACCCCGGCGCCGCCGAAGAGGCCGGTCTTGCCGCCCTTGGCGTACGGAGCCAGGAGGTCCACCACCTTGATGCCGGTCTCGAAGATCTCGGTGCGGGTGGACAGCGCCTGGAAGTTGGGGGCGGCGGCGTGGATGGGGCGGCGCTGCTTGGCGTTGACCGGGCCCCGGTAGTCCACGGGCTCGCCCAGCAGGTTGAACACCCGGCCCAGGCACTCCTCGCCCACCGGCACCGTGATGGGCTGGCCGGTGTTGAACACCGTGGTACCCCGCACGACGCCGTCGGTGGTGGACATGGCCACCGCCCGGACCTGGTCCCGGCCGATCTCCTGCTGGACCTCGGCCACCAGGGTGCGGCGGTCGTCGCCCTCGCCGATCTCGATGGTCAGGGCGGTGTAGATCTCGGGGAGGGCCTGCTCGCTCTCGAACTCCACGTCGAGCACCGGCCCGATCACCTGCACGACCTTGCCGTTCCGGCCCTGGTCGGTGCTGGTGCGCGGCGGTGTGTCGGTCATCGTGTCGGCCATTGCGGGATTCCTCTCTACTCTTTGAGGGCTTCGGCTCCGCCCAGGATTTCGGAGATCTCTTTGGTGATGGCGGCCTGCCGGGCCTTGTTGTACTGGCGGGTCAGGTCGGTGACCATGTCGGAGGCGTTGTCGCTGGCCAGCTTCATGGCCATCCGGCGGGCAACCTGCTCCGAGGCCACCGACTCCGCCAGGACCGAGAACATCAGCTGGCGCCCGTACAGCGGCAGGAGCCGGTCCAGGATCTTCTCCGGCGACGGCTCGAACATCGCCGGCGACCCGCCCGTGCCGCCCTCGCTCTCCTCAGGGGCGATGGGCAGCAGGCGCAGCACCGTCGGGGGCTGCCGCCCGAGGCTCTCCCAGTGGGCGTAGATGACCAGCACCTCGTCCACCTCCCGGGCCAGGAAGGGCGGGGCGACCTGGTTGATGAAGAACTCGGCGTTCTCGATGGTGGGCCGGTCGCTCAACTCGTCGATGAAGGTGCGCTCCGGGGTGTAGCCCCGGAACCGGAGGGCCTGGTTGCCCTTCTTGCCGGCGACGAAGAGGCGCACCTCATGGCCGGCTGCCTTCTTCGCCTCGTAGGTTTCCCGGGCGAGGCGGACGAGGTTGGCGTTGAAGGCCCCGCACAGGCCGCGGTTGGCGGTGACCAGCAGGATCAACGTGGAGGTGCCCGCGCGCGCCTCGAAGAACGGCCACCGGCTGACGTCCACCCCACTGGCGCCGATGTTGCGCATCAGGCGGGTCAGGTTCTCGAGGTAGGGCCCCGAGGAGGCCACCCGCTGCTGGGCGGACTTCAGCTTCGCGGTCGCCACCATCTCCATGGTGCGCGTGATCTTCTTGGTGGACGAGACGCTCCGGATGCGCTTGCGGATGACCTTCGGTTGTTCGGCCATGGGCTAGGAGGCCTTGGCTGCCTGACCGGCGGACGCGGGCTTCCAGAGGTTGGCCTTGAAGTTCGAGATCTCCTGGCGCAGGGTGTTGGCGGTGTCGTCGTCCAGCTGGCCGGTGTCCTGGATGGCCTTCAGGCCGGCGCTGGGCAGCGCCCGTAGTGCCTCGACCATCTCGTTCTGGAACCGCTGGACCTCCTCTATTGGCACGTCGTCCATGAGTCCCTTCCCCACGGCGAAGATGATGGCCACCTGCTCCTCCATCGGCCAGGTGGCGGCCGTGGGCTGCTTGAGGATCTCCACCGTGCGCTCCCCCCGGGCCAGCTGCGCCTTGGTGCCGGCGTCCAGGTCCGAAGCGAACTGGGCGAACGCCTCCAGTTCCCGGTACTGCGCCAGGTCCAGCCGCAGCGTGCCCGCCACCTTCTTCATCGCCTTGGTCTGGGCATTGCCGCCCACCCGGCTGACCGAGATGCCCACATTCACCGCCGGGCGCACGCCGGCGTAGAACAGGTCCGGCTCCAGGTAGATCTGGCCGTCGGTGATCGAGATCACGTTGGTGGGGATGTAGGCCGACACGTCGCCCGCCTGGGTCTCGATGATGGGGAGTGCGGTCAGAGAGCCGCCGCCCTTCTCGTTGGACAGCTTGGCTGCCCGCTCCAGAAGGCGGCTGTGGGCGTAGAACACGTCGCCCGGGTACGCCTCGCGACCGGGAGGGCGCCGGAGCAGCAGCGACAGCTGCCGGTAGGCCGCTGCCTGCTTGGACAGGTCGTCGTACACGCACAGCGTGTGGCGGCCCTTCTCGTACATGAAGTACTCCGCCATGGCGCACCCGGCGTACGGGGCGATGTACTGCATGGGGGCCGAGTCGTTGGCGGTGGCGCTGACCACGATGGTGTAGTCCATGGCGCCGTTCTCCCGGAGGAGCTCGACGAAGCCGGCGACGGTGGAGGCCTTGATGCCGATGGCGACGTAGACGCAGATGACGTCCTTGCCCTTCTGGTTGATGATCGCGTCCAGGGCGATGGAGGACTTGCCGGTCTCCCGGTCGCCGATGATCAGCTCGCGCTGGCCCCGGCCGATGGGGATCATGCCGTCGATCGCCTTGATGCCGGTCTGCAGCGGCTCCTTCACCGGCTGCCGGTCGGCGATGCCGGGGGCACGGCCCTCGATGGGCATGAGGCTGGTCGTCTCGATCGGGCCTTTACCGTCGATCGGCTGGCTGAGCGGGTTGACCACCCGGCCGATGAGGCCGTCGCCGGCGGGCACCGAGAGCACCCGGCCGGTGCGTTTGACGCTCTGGCCCTCCCGGATGGTGATGTAGTCGCCCAGGATGACCACGCCCACCGAGTCCTCTTCGAGGTTGAGGGCCAGGCCGAAGGAGCCGTTCTCGAACTCCACCATCTCGCTGGCCATGACCTTCTCCAGGCCGTAGACCCGGGCGATGCCGTCGCCGACCTCGAGGACGGTGCCTACCTCGTCGACGCGCAGATCGACATCGAAGGACTCGATTTGCTGGCGGATGATCGAACTGATCTCGTCGGTCCTGATGTCCATTGCTCTGTCCCGTGTCCTATCTCGTCGGTGGTCTCGTCGGTGGTGCCGGTGGGTCCAAGGTACCTGGTGGGCGCCGCCCCTCGTTTATGACCGGGGGGCGGTCAGGGTCCGCCGCATATCGAGGAGCGCCCGGCGCAGGGTGCCGTCCAGCACCCGGTCCCCGACGTTGACCTTGATGCCGCCGATCAGGCTCTGGTCAACCTTCTGCGTCAGCGTCACCGGCCGGGCCAGCCGCTGCTCCAGCGCCGCCTGCAGGGCCGCCGCCAGGTCCGGGCCAATGGGCCGGGCCGACGTCACGCTGGCCTGGATGCGGCCCTCGTGTTGGTCCATCAGGTCGTTGAACTGGATGACGATTGCGTCCAGCAGCTGCTCCCGGCGCTTGTCCACCAGCACGTTCAGCAGGCCCAGCACCGGCCGGCCGACCTTGCCGGCGAAGGCCTGCCCGATCAGCCGCTTCTTGTCCTCCCGGCGCACCAGCGGCATCTCGAAGAAGCCCCGGAGCTCCGGTTCGAGCCCGGCGATGGCGTCCCGGACGGCGTTCAACTCGCCCGCCGCCTGCCGGAGGCCCCCCCCGGCGTCGGCGAGGTCGAAGAGCGCCTTGGCGTAGACCCGGGCCGCGGCCAGCGAGATGCTCACGAGATCCTCACAGGCGGGAGGCGACCTCTTCGACGACCTCGCGGGCGAGGCGCCGGTGGTCCTCGTCCTGCAGCTCGCGCCGCAGGAGCCGGGCCGAGGCCTCGAGGGTGAGGTCGACAGTGGCTTTCTTCAGGTCGTCAATAGCCTTGACGCGCTCCTGGTTGATCTCCCTCTTGGCCCGCTCGCGCTGGGCGGCGATCTCCTCCTGTGCCGCGGCCAGCAGGTCGTTGCGGGCGTTCTCAGCGGCCGCGCGGCTCTCGGCGAGGAGGCGTTGCGCCTCCTGCCGAGCCTCCGCGAGGACCTGCTCCTGCCGATCGGCGAGCTCGCGCGCCCGGGCCTCGGCCTCTTCGGCCTTCTTGAGGCCCTCTTCGATGCGGACCTCGCGCTCCTCCATCTTGTTCATGAGCATCGGCCAGGCGATCTTGCTCAGAAGGAAGAGCGTGGCGATGAAGACCCCCCACGTCCAGAGCGCGGTCGCCGGGTGGATGGCGGTGATGCTGTCTGCGGCGAGGATCACGGCGACCGCCTAGTGCTTCCCTGCCGTACCCTGCACGAGCAGGCAGACCACGATGGCGAACAGCGCGACACCTTCGATGAAGGCGGCCGTGATGATGGTGACGCCTCGGATGTCGCCGGTGGCCTCAGGCTGGCGGGCGATGGCCTCCGTGGCCCGCCCACCGACGAGGCCGATGCCGAGACCGGCGCCGATGGCTGCGAGACCGGCGCCGACGCCGGCACCGATGAGGCCGATACCCCAGTTCTGGGAAGCCGTGCTGGCCGAGGCCTGGGCGACGACGAGGAGGGTGGCGAGGACAGGGTGCATAGATCTCCTTTCCGGTACGTACCTAACTAGTGTTCGTGGGCTACCGACAGACTGATGAAGATGGCAGACAGGACGGTGAAGATGTACGCCTGGATCAGGGCGATCAACGTCTCGAACAACATGATGAACAGGATGAATCCGGCGGAGGCTACGGTCTGCAGGATGCCCGACTGCGGGTGGGCGAAGTGCTCGACGCCGATAAGGAACCCGAAGAGGATGGCCAACAGCGCGTGGCCGGCCAGCATATTGGCGAAGAGACGGACGGTGAGGGCGAAAGGCTTGGTGAACAGGCCCAGGAACTCCACCAGGAACACGATCGGGGCGATGGGCTTCGGCACGCCCTTGGGTACCAGGGTGGCCCAGTACTTGACGATGCCGTGCTCCCGCATGCCGGCTACCTGCACCAGGATGAACACCATCAGGGCGAGGGCACCGGTGACCGCGAGGTCGGCGGTGGCCACCACCAGGGCATCGGTGTGGTCGCCCGGGTAGAAGGGCGAGGGGAGCAGCCCGAAGACGTTGGAGAACAGGATGAAGAAGAACATCGTCCAGAGCAGCGGGAGGTACTTGCGGCCCCGCTCCGGTCCCAGCCAGGGGTAGACGACCTCGTCGCGCACCCAGATCAGGCCCACTTCGATCAGGGCGATGGGCCCGCCCTTCTTCGGGGCTCCCGGCGTGATCCGCCGGGCGGCGATGCCGAACACCACGATCATGAACAGCCCGCACACCACCAGGAGCATCTGGTGGGCGCTGATCGGCCCGAGATTGAAGTCGAGCAGGTCGTTGGTGACGTCCGCCGCGAGCACCATCAGGCCGCACTCCCGGTGATGTCGGGCGCCGGCGGGGCCCCCGGCGGTGCCGTGGCCCGCTGCCGCTCCACCATGAGCAGCTCAAGGCCCAGGTAGACGAAGAAGAACACCAGGAACGTGAGGGCGAAGGCGGCCGGGTCGATCGACGGCGTCTGCTCGAAGACCAGGTAGAGACCCACCAGGACCAGCAGCCGGCCGAGGAACCCACCCATGAGCATGGTCATGGTGCTGCGCATCCCCTTGCGGAGCGAACGGCGGGTGACGAGGGCCCCGACCCCCAGGTTGGCCAGCCCCACCCCGGCGCCGATCGCCGCGCCCCGCAGGCCGCTGGCGTCTTTGTGGACGAAGGCCACCGCTACGGCCAGCAGGATCACGATGAACGTCCCGGTGAGCAGCAGTGCCCGCTGCGCGGTTGCCGTCATGCCCTGCGATCCGGGGGGGTGGTCCGGTCGTCGGGTCCGGAATCGCTGCCCGTGCTGAAGTTGGTGTGGAGCAGATTCCAGGTCCCGGCCGCGAAGCCGAGCAGGAACCCGACGATGGTGAGCACAGGCGAGGCGTGGAAATGCCCGTCGAGCCAGATGCCGAGCAGGGTGGGCAGCACCAGGAACATGGCGAACTGGATCCCGACGCCGACGAAGCGCAGGTAGCTGCGCTCGGTGTGCCTAGCCCGGTCGTGAGCCCGGTTGTGGGTTCCGTCGTCCGGGGCGATGCCGGGGCTCCTTTCTGGGGACGCGGTGAGAGTGTAGCCGCCCGTACCCATAAACCCCACGTCCCCTCGCCCACGCGCGCAGCCGCCCCAAGCCGCGAAGCTGGAGCAGCGACGACATCCGCCCTAGATGTGTGTACGAATTTGCGGGCCGTACTATAGCAGCGGCCCGAGTTGACGGGTCGGGGTTGCGGGGGGCTCCCGGTGGCATGTGCTCAACCCTCGGCGAGTCCTCCCGGGACGATCACCACCGGCACGTGGGCGTGGTGGGCGAGCTTGTAGGTGACCCCGCCCAGGATCCGCCCGACCATGCCGCCGTGGCCCTGCGCTCCCACGACGATGAGGTCGGCGTGCTCGTGGGCGGCTACGTGGAGGAGGGCGTGGACGGCGTCGTCCTCGACCACCGCCGACCGGTAGGGAACCCCGGCGGTGCGCAGCGGCTCGCACCAGCGCTCGAGGGTGATCTCGGCGTCCCGCTTCCAGCCCGGGTGGCGGTGGCCGGAGAGATCCAGGCCGGCGGCGACCGCATCGGGGGCCCCGCGGAAGACCTCGGGGAGCTTGCCGGCGCCGTGCACCGCCAGGACCTGGGCACCGGTGGGCGCCGCCAGTTCGGCGCACCAGGCGGCGGCTGCCGCGGATCCCTCGGATCCGTCAAGCCCTACGACAATGCGGCTGATTGCGCCCATCTCACTGGCTGGATACCCCGCTGCGGCCGGGTCTATACCTATCGTGCCAGGATATGTTCGCCGACCGTTTCCCGCGGTGCCCATTAGCCTATTTCCAGCATGGGTTCTTCTATGGATGCGGCTATGAATGCGGCGCTCCCGGGGCCCGTGCGCGTGGTGCTGGTCGACGACTCCGCGCCCATCCGGCTGCTCCTGCGTGCCGTCCTGAACGGGGCGGGGGATTTTGCCGTGGTGGGCGAGGCGGAAGACGGGGTGGCCGCCGTCCGCCTGGCCGGCGAGCTCCGGCCGGACCTCGTGCTCCTGGACCTGCTCATGCCCCGCATGGGAGGCCGGGAAGCCCTCCCGCTGATCCGGCAGGCCTCCCCGGCGACCCGGATCGTGCTCCTGTCCGGGGAGGACGGGGCGGAGCTGGGGGAGGCCGGGGTGGCAGCCGACGCCGTCCTGCCCAAGGGACGGCCCCCGGGGGAAATCCTGCAGGCGGTGCGGAAGGCGGCCGGACGGCAAGGGGGTCGGCCGGGCGGAGTCGCTGCGCCGGGCGGGGCGGCTCAGCCGGGCGGGGCGGCGTCTACGGCGCGCCCGGCGCTGGGTGCCGCCGATCTGGAAACGATCGGCAAGGCCGCCGCCCACGACCTGAAGTCGCCGCTGCAGGCCATCCTGGGCTTCGCCCACCTGTTGGAGGACCTCTACGGGGCCCGCCTGGATGACCAGGGTCGCCAGTTCGTGCACACGATCATCACGTCCACGGTCCGGATGGCGGCGATGGTGGAAGGGCTCTCGGTCTACAGCCGGGGGATCGCCGCCCCGCCTGCGGCGGTTGCCGTGTCCCTGCCGGCCGTGGTCGCCGGGGCACTGGCCAGGATGGAGGCCGACATCGCCTCGTCTGGAGCGCTCGTGACGACCGACGCCACGGGCGAGGTGGTGGGGGACCCCGCCCAGATCGCCGCCGTGATCACCGCCCTGGTGCACAACGCCCTCACCTGGGGGGCGGGGACCCCTCACCGGGTTGCGGTGCGGGCGGCCGCGGGGGGCGGCGGAGCCCAGGTCAGCGTCGAGGACAACGGGCCGGGGATCGCCCCCGAGCAGCGGGAGCGGATGTTCGGCCTCTTCGTCACCCAGCCTGGGGCCGCGAAGTCCGGCGCTCCGCCTGCGGCTCCGGCGTCCGGCGCTCCGCCTGCGGCTCCGCTGTCTGGCGCTCCGCTGTCGGGCTCGGCCGGGGTGGGTCTGGCGCTCTGCCGCCGCCTGGTGGCGGGATGGGGCGGGACCATTGCGATCACCGACGGGGCCGGGGGTGGCACCCGGGTATCCTTCACCATCCCGGAGGTTGCACCGGTCGTACCCGACGCGTCGGCACCATCGGGGGCTCTGCCGGCGCTCTCGGGGGAGCCTGAGTCTGCCCCCGCGGCGGGCGGTGGTGCGGTGTCTGTGGCCGGCGAGCCGGCCAAGGATGGGGGTGCAGGGGTGGAGGCGCGACCGCCGGGGGTCCCCCGGGTCCTCCTGGTGGAAGACAGCGACGAGCACGCCGCCCTGGTGGCGGCCAGCCTCCAGCAGGTCTCCTTCGAGCTGTGCCGGGTGAACGACCTGCGGGCAGCCCGGAGTGCCCTGGCCGGAGAGCGGTTCGTGTGCATCCTGCTGGACCTGTCGCTGCCCGACGGGGAGGGCCTGGAGTCCCTCACCCAGGTGCTGGCGCTGGCGCCCGGGATCCCGGTCGTGGTGCTCACCTCGCGCGATGACGAGGCCCTGGCGGTGGCCGCCGTGCAACGAGGGGCCCAGGACTACGTCGTCAAAGGGGTGGACCCGGCGGTGCTCGCCCGGGCGGTGCGCTACGCCATCGAACGCAAGTCCCTCGAGGCGCAGCTCGCCCAGCAGGCGCTGCACGACCCGCTGACCGGGCTGCCCAACCGCACCCTGCTGCTGGCCCGGCTGGGGCCCGCCCTGGCCCGGGCGCGGCGCACCGGCGAGCGGGTGGCGGTGCTCTACCTCGACCTGGACGGCTTCAAGCCGATCAACGACCAGTTCGGCCACGAGGCGGGCGACGCCGTGCTGGTGGAGGTGGCCCGGCGCCTGAGCTCGGTGGTGCGCCCCCAGGACACCGTGGCCCGCATGGGGGGTGACGAGTTTGCCGTACTGTGTGACGGCTTCCCCGCCGACGCCGAGATCCACTCGCTGCTGGCCCGCATGGCGGATGCCGTGGCGAACCCGATGGCGCAGGATCAGCAGGGTGGCGCCCGGCGGGTGACGGCCAGCATCGGGGCGGCGTTCGCCCGGGAAACCGACAGCCCGGAAGACCTCATCCGCCTTGCCGATGAGGCGATGTACCGGGAGAAGCGGAGGTAGGTCAATGCGCTACGTCACCCTCGGCACCACCGGCGTCTCCGTCAGCCCCCTCTGCCTGGGGACGATGATGTTCGGGGCCTGGGGCAACCCGGACCACGCCGCGTGCATCCGCACGATCCACGAGGCCCTCGACGCCGGCATCAACTTCGTGGACACCGCCAATGTGTACTCGGCGGGGGAGAGCGAGGAGATCGTGGGGGCGGCTCTCAAGGGGCGCCGGGACGAGGTGGTCCTGGCGACCAAGTTCCACGCCACGATGGGGCCGGGCCCCAACGACCGGGGCAATTCCCGCAAGCACATCTTCGCGGCGGTCGAGGGCTCGCTGCGCCGGCTGGGCACCGACTACATCGACCTCTACCAGGCCCACCGCGCCGACCCGGCGACCGACATCGCTGAGACCCTGGGGGCGCTGTCCGACCTGGTGCACCAGGGCAAGGTGCGCTGGATCGGTTCGTCCACCTTCTCGCCGTCGGCCATCGTCGAGGCGCAGTGGGCGGCGCAACGGCGGAACCTGGAGCGCTTCGTCTGCGAGCAGCCCCCCTATTCGATCCTCACCCGGGACGTCGAGCGGGAGGTGCTCCCCACCTGCGCCACCTACGGCATGGGGGTGATCCCGTGGAGCCCGCTGGGCGGCGGATGGCTCTCCGGGAAGTTCCGGGCGGGCCGGCCGGTGGAGCTCACGGGCCGGGCGGCCCGGATCCCGGCCCGCTTCGACCCGGCCAAGCCGGAGAACCAAGCCAAGTTCGAGGTGGTGGAGGCCCTGGTCCCGCTGGCTTCGGCCGAGAGCGTCACCCTGCCGGTGTTCGGCGTGGCCTGGGTGCTGACCCACCCGGCAGTGACCGCGGCGATCATCGGTCCCCGGTCCTCCGAGCAGTTGGCGGGGCTCCTGCCGGCGGCGGAGGTCACCCTGGCGGAAGAGACTCTGGATGCAGTGGACGCCATCGTGGCGCCCGGGCACACGGTCAACCGGGCCGACCTGGGGGTGGCGACGCCGTCGCTTGAGGCGGCGGCCCGACGCCGCCATCCTGTGTGACTTGCCGTTGGGATCCCTTGCCTAAGTCGCCCCAGTCAGCCCGGGGTGGCGGCGAGGGCGACCACGGGCGGCGGCGGAGGGGGAGGGCCTAGGAGCGCCCGGCAGGCGCACGTGCGCGTGCCGGTGCTGGGACCGTAGAAGGCCGCCGAGCCGAACGAGAAGACGCCGCCGTCGGATGCCGCCAGCCAGTAGCCCTGGCCGTCCTTGGTTGGGGCTATCCCCACTATCGGCCCGTTGAGGTGGGCGGGTGCCCGGAAGGCCGGGGCACTGCCGAACTCACTGACTGACCCGTCCGCATGCGCCAGCCCGTATCCCCTGCCGGTTGGCGTCTCGGCTATGCCCACGACGGGGCTGGCTTTGGGGCTGGAGGCATCCGATCCAAGGAACGGCGCGTCGCCGAAGGCGAACACCCCTCCATCCCGAGCCGCAAGCCAGTAGCCGCCGCCGTCGGTGGTGGGAGCGATGCCTACGACGGGAGCGTTGAGCGTGAGCGGCTCCGCCGAGCCGAAGAAGCCCGCCTCGCCGAAGGCGAAGACGCCGCCGTCTGCCCCGGCGGTCCAGTAGCCCGCTCCGGTGGTGGGGAGGGCGGCGATGCCGACCAGTGGGGCGTTCAGGGAGATGCGCTCCCCGGCCTGGCCAGCGTCGCCCGCGCCCGAAACCTCACCGTCACCCCAACCGAACCAGTACCCGGCCCCGGCGGTCCGCACGGTGAGGGTGTCGTTGGCGTAGGCCCCGGTCAACGGGTTGCCGCCCGTGGTGCACGACGCAGCGACCGTCACGGATCCGGTCTGGGGGCCGAGGCGCACGGTCCCGCTCCACGACCCGTCGGGGCGCAGAGGGATCTGGGTTGGGGCCGGCTGGGGGATGGCGGCCGGAGGGATCGGCCCCTGGGCTGGGGTGAGGGTGGCGCTTGCGGGAGGGGGGCCGGGGATGCCGTTGGCGAAGACTTCCGGGAATTCCCCTACCGTGGCGGTGGTGGCGGGGGCGGGGCAGGGGTCGACCGACGTCACGGTCACCTTGGCTCCGGCGGCAACCAAGGTGGGCGTCACGGAGAAGCGCAGGGCGTTGGGGATGAGTGCAGGCCCCCGGGGTGGACCCAACGCGGCAGCGGGCGGGGTGATGACCCCCGGGACGGCGAGAAAGGCGACCGCAAGTAGACCGAGCACCTCTCGTACGCGGCGACTGCCGAACCGTCCGTCCATGACACTTCGCCCATGATATGGCATCCGCTCTCCAGCCGCCCGAACGCGCCGTGCCGGTCGGGCTCAGCCGCTGATCGCCGACTGGCCGATCACGTGGGTGGGGTGGATCCGCACCAGGAGCTCGCCCGGCACGGCGTTGCGGGCGCCGTAGGACTCGGCGAGGTCGTCGCCCATGTAGCGCCGGGCGATCCGGGTCGCCCACGCCCCGAGGTCGTCCAGGTCCCGGCTGATGGTGGCGGTGCCTTCGATGATCACGTAGGAGTAGGGCGGTGCCTGGTCGTCCACCGACATGGCCACCCGGGGATCCCGCAGCAGCGTGCGCCCCTTCACCGAGGCGTGCCAGGTGGTGAAGACGACGGTGCCGTCGTCGTCCAGGACGAACCAGACCGGCGCCACGTGCGGCCGGCCGTCCGTGCGGACCGTGGCCAGCTTGCCGGTGCGTGTGCCCTCGGTGAGGAAGGCCCGCCACTCGGCCTCCGACATGGGTGGCATGGAAGGCACCCTACGACAAGCCGCAGTAGAGCTGGGCTGCAGGGGTATGATCCGCCCTCGATGAGTTCCCTCACCATCGTCGGCGGGCGCCGCCTGTCCGGCACGGCGACGATCTCGGGCGCCAAGAACTCCGCTCTCAAGCTGATGGCGGCCACGCTGCTTGCCCGGGGGGAAACCACCCTCACCAACGTTCCCCGGATCATGGACGTCTTCACCATGACCGAGGTACTGCGCCACGTCGGGGCGAAGGTCGGCTTCGAGGGCCAGACGCTGCGGATCGACACCTCCGGCGACCTCCGTTCCGAGGCCCCTTACGAGCTGGTGCACAAGATGCGGGCGTCCGTGAATGTCCTCGGGCCGTTGCTCGCCCGCCAGGGGCATTGCCGGGTGGCCATGCCCGGCGGCTGCAACATCGGGACCCGGGGGATCGACCTGCACGAGCAGGCCCTCATGCGCCTGGGGGCCAGCTTCCACTTCGACCACGGGTACCTGGAGGGCGTGGCCCCGGCGCTGCGGGGGGCGCGGATCGTTCTGGAGTACCCCAGCCGCGGGGCCACCGAGAACGTGCTCACGGCCGCGGTGCTGGCCCAGGGCCGGACGGTGATCGACAACGCCGCCCGGGAGCCTGACATCGTGGACCTGGCCGGGTTCCTCAACCAGATGGGCGCCTGTGTGCGGGGGGCGGGGACCTCGACGATCGAGATCGAGGGCGTCGGGGCCATGCACGCCACCGAGTACCGGGTGCCCTCCGACCCCATCGAGGCGGGCTCGCTGGCCCTCGCCGTGCTGGCCACCAAGGGGGAAGCCGAGCTGATCGGCGCCCGGCCCGCGGATCTCGAGGTGTTCCTGGGCAAGCTGGCCGCCTCCGGGGTGCACTGGGCACCGACCGACCGGGGCCTGGAAGTGGCACTGGCCCGGCGCCCGCTGGGGGTCGATTTCGCCACGCTGCCGCACCCGGGCTTCCCCACCGACCTCCAGGCCCAGATGCTGGCCTACCTCTGCACCGCCGAGGGCACCAGCATCGTCTCCGAGAACGTCTTCGAGTCCCGCTTCGCCCACGTCGCCGAGCTGGGGCGCATGGGGGCCGACATCCGGGTGGAGGGCCACCAGGCCGTGGTGCGCGGGGTCTGGCGCCTGGAGGGCGCCCCGGTGGTGGCCCATGACCTGCGGGGCGGGGTGGGCCTGGTGATCGCCGGCCTGGACGCCGACGGGGTGACCGAGGTGCGAGACATGCACCACGTGGAGCGGGGTTACGAGGACCTGCCGGCCAAGCTGGTAGCCCTGGGTGCTGAGGTCGAGGCCTCTGACTGGGGCGTGGTGGACATCCGGGAGGCTGAGGCGATGACCGGAGGGGCCACGACCGGCTGAGCCGTGCGGCTGAGGTGCCGGGCAGGCCGGCATCCGGTTTCCGGCCCGACGGAGTATCCTGACGCACCGATTCATAACAAACCCTTATTTGGTCTAGATTGCCCGCTGCCCGGCTCCCGATGACGTGGCGCCTCCGCGCCTTGGTGCTGCTAGCCGCCCTCCCGCTCCTGGCGGTCCTCCCGGGCCGGGCCGGGGCGGGGCCCCGGGCTGGCGCGCCCGGCGATGCGCCGCCGCCGCCGGCCTCTCCAGCGCCGGCCGCGGCACCGACCGCCACCGCCCGGGCGTCGGGCACGGTGCTGGCGCCGGGCGGCGACAGTGTCTCTGCCTTCGGCACGGCTGCCCAGTTCGGGCCGGCGCAGCCGCTTGCCCTCAACCAGCCGCTGGTGGGGATCGCAGCCCGGCCCGATGGCTCGGGGTACTGGCTGGCCGCCGCCGACGGCGGGATCTTCAACTACGGGGCGGCGCCCTGGCTGGGGTCGCTCGCCAGCCTCCGGCTCAACGCCCCGGTGGTGGGGATCGCCTCGGTGCGCGACGGCAACGGGTACTGGCTGGTGGCCGCTGACGGCGGCATCTTCAACTACGGCGACGCCGGCTTCCTCGGCTCGATGGGCGGGAGGCCGCTCAACGCCCCGGTGGTGGGCATCGCCGCCACACCCGACAGTGGGGGGTACTGGCTGGTGGCCGCTGACGGCGGCATCTTCAACTTCGGCGACGCGGGTTTCTACGGCTCGATGGGCGGGAGGCCGCTCAACGCCCCGGTGGTGGGCATCGCGGGCACGGCCGATGGCGCGGGGTACTGGCTCGTCGCCGCCGACGGTGGGGTGTTCAACTTCGGCGACGCGGCCTTCGACGGCTCCGCCGGCTCGCTCGGGGTGCAGGTGGCCGGCATCGCCGCCGACCCCAACGGCAGCGGGTACTGGCTCGCCGGCCACGACGGCCATGTGTACGCCTACCAGGCGCCCGCCCTGGGCGATGGCACTGCCGTGCCGGGCTCGCCCCCGGTGGTGGGGATGGCCCCGGACGGGACGGACGGCTACTGGCTGCTGGAGGGCGACGCCGCCAACCGGTACTCGATGGCGCCCGGACCGGGGCTGGCGGCGGTCCAACAACGGTTGCAGAGCCTCGGGTTCTGGGACGGCGGGTCGACCGGGGCCTTGAACGACGCCACCCAGCAGGCCATCTGGGCGTTCCAGAAGGTGGCCGGCCTGCCCCGGACCGGCACGCTGGATGCCGCCGGCCTCATCGACCTGGCGATCGCCACCCGGCCGCAGGCGCCCCGGCTCCCGGCCGTGGGGTCAGGCAGCCTGATCCTGGTGGCCAAGGGGCCCGACCTGGTCTACCTCATCAACGGCGGCTACGTCTCCTGGGTGTTCAACACCTCGACCGGCGGCGGGTACACGTACTACTCGGGCGGGGTGCGGTCGGTGGCGATCACCCCGGATGGGTCCTTCCGCATCGAGTACGGCATCAACGGCTGGCACACCAGCCCGCTCGGCCTCATGTGGCGGCCCCGCTTCTTCGTGGGCGGCTTCGCCCTGCACGGGGACACCCTGGTGCCGCCGACTCCGGTCTCGCACGGCTGCGTGCGGGTCAGCGTCGAGGCGATGAACTTCATCTGGGACAACGGCCTCGCCCCCATCGGGGAGCCGCTCACCGTGGTGGGGTGACAGCGGAGCTGGAGGCGGAGCGCTGGGAACACACACTCCCTGAGTTAGGATGAAGCTGTGGAGGAGGCGGTACGTCGCGCGTTGGACAAGATCCGGCCGGCGGTACGGCTCGACGGCGGGGACCTCGAGCTCGTCGGTGTGGTCGACGGCGTCGTCACCATCCGCCTCTTCGGGGCCTGCGACGGGTGCCCGATGTCCCCCGTGACCCTGCGGGCCGGGGTGGAGCGCATCCTGCGAGAAGAGGTCCCCGAGGTCCGCGGCGTGGTCGCCGTGGACGCCTGACCTTCCCGCCTGCACCGCGCCGTATCCTCTGGGGCTCATGAGCGCGGTCGGGGGTCGCATCAACCAGCTCGTCGAGCGGGCGCTGCAGGGTGACCGGGGGTCCATCGCCCGGCTGATCTCCCTGGTGGAGAAGGGGTCGCCGGAGCTGCCCGAAGCGATGGCGGCGATCTTCCCGCATACCGGGCGGGCGCACGTGGTGGGGATGACCGGGGCGCCGGGCGCGGGCAAGTCCACCCTGGTCGAGACGCTGATCGGCCGGATCCGGGCGGGTGGGGAGTCGGTGTCGGTGCTGGCGGTCGACCCGACGTCGCCCTTCAGCGGCGGCGCCCTGCTGGGTGATCGGGTGCGCATGCAGGCGCATGCGACCGACGCCGGGGTGTTCATCCGCTCGATGGCGGCCCGGGGGCATCTCGGGGGCCTGGCGCTGGCCACTCCCGAGGCGGTGCGGATCGCCGATGCCGCCGGGGCGGCGTGGGTGCTGATCGAGACCGTGGGGGTCGGCCAGTCCGAGGTGGAGGTGATGCACGCCGCCGACACCGTGGTCGTGGTGGTCACGCCCCGGTGGGGGGATGGGATCCAGGCCGGCAAGGCGGGCCTGCTGGAGATCGGCGACGTCTTCTGCGTGAACAAGGCCGACCGGGATGGCAGCCGGGAGACCGTGCGGGATCTCAACCAGATGCTCGATATCGGGGCGCACACGGCCTGGCGGCCGCCCGTCCTGGAGACGGTGGCCTCGGCCGGCACCGGCATTGGCGAGGTATGGGCGGCGATCGGTGCCCACCGGACGTTCCTCGAGTCGTCCGGCGAAGGTGAGCGGCGGCGGAAGGCCCGGTTGGGCCGGGAGATCGCCTCGGTGGCGGCGGAGCGGGTGCGCCACACGTTGGAGGCGGACGCCGCGCCGCTGCTGGAGGACCTGGTGCTCAGGGCGCAGCGCCGGGAGATCGACCCGGCAACGGCGGCGGGGGAGCTGCTCGAGCAGCTGGGGTTGCGAACGGGCTGACTCCTACACTGGAGGAAATGGACGCGTCGAAGGAGGGCTGGCGGGACGCCGATTTCGACACCATCTCGTCAGAACCGCTGGAGCCGCTGTACACGCCGTCGGACGTCGCCGGGCTGGAGTACGACCGGGACCTCGGCTCGCCCGGCGAGTACCCCTTCACCCGGGGCGTCTACCCGACGATGTACCGGGGCCGGCTCTGGACGTTCCGGCAGTTCTCCGGCTTCGGCACGGCGGAGGAGACCAACCGCCGCTACCGCTTCCTGCTGGAGCAGGGCCAGACCGGGCTGTCGGTCGCCTTCGACATGCCGACGCTCATGGGCCGGGACTCCGACGACCCCCAGTCCGAGGGCGAGGTCGGGCGCTGCGGGGTGGCTGTGGACTCGGCCGCCGACATGGAGGTGCTCTTCGACGGCATCCCCCTGGACGAGGTCACCACCTCGATGACGATCTCGGGCCCGGCGGCGATGGTGCTGGCGATGTGGCTGGTGGTCGCCGAGCGCCGGGGGATCCCCTGGGACCGGCTCCAGGGCACCCTGCAAACCGACATCCTGAAGGAGTACATCGCTCAGAAGGAGTGGATCTACCCGCCGGAGCCGCACCTGCGGCTGACCGCCGACCTCATGGTCTTCTGCCGGGACCAGGTGCCCCGCTACCACCCGGTGTCGATCTCCGGCTACCACATCCGGGAGGCGGGCTCGACCGCCGCCCAGGAGCTGGCGTTCACGTTGGCGTCGGGGTTCGCCCATGTCGAGCTGGGCGTGCAGGCGGGGATGACCCCCGACGAGGTGGCGCTGCATCTGTCGTTCTTCTTCAACTCGCACATGGATTTCTTCGAGGAGATCGCCAAGTTCCGGGCCGCCCCCGCATCTGGGCCCGGTGGATGCGGGAGCGCTACGGCGTGACCGACGAGCGGGCGCTGCGCCTGCGCTTCCACACCCAGACCGCCGGGTGCTCGCTGACCGCCCAGCAGCCCTACAACAACGTGGTGCGGACCGCGTTCGAAGCCCTCGCCGCGGTGCTGGGGGGCACCCAGTCCCTGCACACCAACTCGCTGGACGAGGTGCTGGCCCTGCCCACTGAGGAGGCGGTCGAGCTGGCCCTGCGCACCCAGCAGATCCTGGCCTACGAGACCGGGGTGGCCAACGTGGCCGACCCCCTCGGGGGGTCGTACTTCGTCGAGGCACTGACCAACCGGGTGGAGGCGGACGCCGAGCGGTACTTCCGCCGGATCGAGGAGATGGGGGAGGGGGCGATCCTCCCGGGGATGCTGCGGGGCATCGAGGACGGCTTCTTCCAGGCCGAGATTTCCGACGCCGCCTTCCGCTACCAGCGCCTGGTGGAGCAGGGCCGCAAGGTGGTGGTGGGGGTGAACCGCTTCACCCGGGCCGAGCGGGGCCGGGAAGTGGGGCTCCTGGAGATCCCACCGGACACCGAGGCGCGTCAGGTGGAGGCGCTGGCCAAGCGCAAGGCGGGCCGGGAGCCCCGGGCGGTCGAGGGGACCCTCCTGGCCTTGGGTGCCGCGGCGCGGGGGACCGGCAACCCTCGCGGGAACCTAATGGGGCCGCTGCTGGACTGCGCCCGGGCCGAGTGCACGCTGGGCGAGATGGTGGCCGCCCTGAAGCGGCCATTCGGCATCTACCGGGAGGCCCCGGCGATCTGAGGGCGACCTTCGGCGCGATTGTCGTAAGTTCTGGGGACTTATTTCCGCCAAAAAGACGGAAATTAGTCCCCAGTTCTCTTCGCGGACGTGTTCAAACCCTTAGTGCCGCAGGAGCACGGGTAGGCCGGGTCACCGCCGAACGGGAGGTCGGCCGGACGGGCTGCGGGCCACGCCCGGGGGTCGTCACCCAGGGCCAGGAGCTCGGGTACCTGGGCCGCGCACCATGGGCTGATGTCGCTCTCGGGGCGGGCGGCGAGCGCGGTCAGGGGCACCCACGCGGTCTCAGCGACCTCGTCTGGGTTCGGCCACGGGGCAACTCCCGCCGCCAGCGTGGCGCGGAACACGGGACACACCTCGTACTCGATGACTCCCGACGGCATCGCCGCCCGGTAGCGGAACCGGGGGAGGATGGCGTCCACCGACGCCTCCCCGATCCCCAGCTCATCCGCCAGGCGGCGCCGGACGGCGCGTACCAGCGGCTCGTCAGGCTGGGGGTGGCCGCAGCAGCTGTTGCTCCACACGCCCGGCCACGTCGCCTTGCTCTCTGCCCGGCGGGCCAGGAGCACCCGGCCGGCGGCGTCGATGGCGTAGCACGAGAACGCCAGGTGGAGGGGCGTGTCCCGGTGGTGCACCGCGGTTTTGGGGGCGGTACCGATGGCCCTCCCGTCCTCGTCCAGCAGGACGACGAGTTCCGGCACCGCTCAGTAGGCCAGGTCCACGTCGACCACGCCCTCCAGGGGCTGGCCGTGGATGAAGGCGATGACGTTGCGCTCCACCCGGGCGGCCAGGTCCATGAGCGCCATGTCCCACGTGTTGGCCACGTGTGGCGTGATGAGGACGTTGTCCATGGCCCACAGCGGGTGGTCGTCGGGGAGCGGCTCGGGGTCCGTGACATCCAGGGCGGCGCCGGCGATGCGCCGCCCGGCGAGGGCCTCCACCAGGGCCGCGGTGTCCACCAGCTTCCCCCGGGCCACGTTGATGAGCCATGCCTGGCGGCTCATGGCGCCCAGGAGCCCGGCGTCGAACATGCCCTCGGTCTCCTCGGTCAGGGGGGCGGCGATGACCACGAAATGGGCCTGGCCGATGAGCCCGGGCAGCTCGGCGACGGGCGTAGTGGACGATGCCCCCGCCATCGGTGTGCCGCTGCGGTTGACGGCCAGGATGATGGGCTCGTGGGGCTCCAGCAGGCGGGACAGCGCCCGGCCGATGCCGCCGGTGCCGAGGATGAGCACCTTGCGGCCGGCGAGGCGGCTGGCAGGGACCTCTCCGGGTTCTGCCCAGGAGTGGCGCCGGGCGTACTGGGGCAGGCCCCGGGACGCGGCGAGGATGAGGGCCAGGGCGTGCTCCGCCACGGCCGGGCCGTAGATGCCCTTGGCCGACGTCCAGGTGCGCTCGTGGTCCAGCAGCCCCTCCCGGGCCACCCGGTCCACGCCGGCGTAGGGCAGCTGCACCCAGCGGGCCGGCGAGCCGATGAGGATCGACGCCAGCGATTCGGTGTCGTCGGGATCGGTCCAGATCAGGCCGTCCGCCGCCCCCGGTGGGCCGAGCACCGCCCCCGAGCGCAGGACCGCCTCGGCGATCTGCGGGTACCGGGTGGGGGTCACCGAGATCACCTGGGGCCGGAGCTCGCCGGGTTCCCCCTCGGGGAGGATGTAGTCGGGCGCCATGTGCCCACCCTAAACGACCCGCGGTAGCCTCAGGCCGTGCCCTTCACGAGCGAACTGGTCGTTGTGCGCCATGGCGATACCGAATGGGCGATCCACGGACGCCACACCGGGTGCACCGATGTGGCCCTGACCGGGCAGGGCCGGCGGGAGGCCGCCGCCCTGGCCGGGCTGCTGGCCGGGCGGCAGTTTGCCCGGGTGCTGGTGAGCCCGCTGCAGCGGGCGGAGGAGACCTGCCGTCTGGCTGGGTTCGGTGACGCCGCCCAGCTGTGCCCCGATCTGGAGGAGTGGAACTACGGCGCCTACGAGGGGCGGACCACCGATGAGATCCTCGCCGAGCGGCCCGGGTGGTCGCTGTGGCGGGACGGGGTGCCGGGTGGGGAGACGGTGGACGAGGTGGGGGAGCGGGCGGATCGGGTGATCGCCGAGGCCCGGTCGGCCGGGGGCGACGTCGCCCTGTTCGCCCACGGCCACGTGCTGCGCATCCTGGCCGCCCGCTGGATCGGGATGCCGGCCAGCGCCGGGCAGCACCTGGCGCTCGACCCCGCCGGGGTGGGTACCCTCGGCTACGAGCACGACTACCCGGTGATCCGGGCCTGGAACCGGACCGTCGATCCAGCGACCGCCCGGACTGGCCCCGCCAGGCCGGCCGGGCCGGCACCATCGAGATCCTGAGGAGGACAACTATGGCCCCGTTTGACCCCGCCACCCTCGGCCCCCTCGGCCCCCTCGGGCCCCTCGCCGAGGCGGTGCAGCACCGGCTGGACCGGATGGACGCCGAGCAGGTGACCGCCCGGATCTGGCGCTACGACCACACCGTCTGGAAGCCCGATCCCACCGAGATCGCCAACCGCCTCGGCTGGCTGACGCTGCCCACGGCCATGCGCGGCCAGGTGGGCGAGCTGCAGGCGTTCGCCCGGCAGGCGGCCGCCGACGGCTTTACCCACGCCTTGCTGCTGGGCATGGGGGGTTCCAGCCTGGCCCCCGAGATGTTCGCCCGGACCTTCGGCAGCGCCGCCGGGGCTCTGGACCTCACCGTGCTGGACACCACGCATCCCGCCGCCATCCGGGCGGTGGAGGACGCTTTGGACCTGTCCGCCACCCTGTTCATCGTTGCCAGCAAGTCCGGCGGGACGCTGGAGACGCGCTCCCAGATGGAGCATTTCTGGGCCCGGCTGGGGGCGACGCCGACCATCGGCGACCGCTTCGTGGCCATCACCGATCCCGGGACGAGCCTGGACCAGCTGGCCACCGATCGGGGGTTCCGGGCGGTCTTCCGCAACCCGACCGATCTCGGGGGGCGGTACTCGGCCCTCTCGCTGTTTGGCCTGGTGCCCGCCGCCCTGATCGGCGCCGATCTGGAGGCGCTGCTCGGCTCGGCGGGGGCGATGGCAGGCGAACTGGCCGGTGACCGGGCCGCAGCGGAGAATCCGGGCGCCTGGCTGGGGGCGGTGATGGGAGAGGCTGCCCGGGCGGGGCGCGACAAGCTGACCTTCGTGCTGCCGGCGGCCATCGACACCTTCGGCGACTGGGTGGAGCAGCTGGTGGCCGAGTCCACCGGCAAGGAGGGCAAGGGCATCGTCCCGGTCCCCGGGGAGACCCTCGGCGACCCGTCGGTCTATGGCTCCGACCGGCTCTTCGTGGCCCTGGGGGACCACCCCGCCCTCGAACCCCTCCAGGCGGCCGGCCACCCGGTGGTGCGCCTGGAGGCGGGGAGCCCGGAGCGGCTGGGGGCGGAGATCCTGCGCTTCGAGTTCGCCACTGCGGTCGCCGGCTACGTGCTGGGGATCAACGCCTTCGATCAGCCCAATGTCGAGGAGGCCAAGCAGGCGACCCGGGACATCCTGGCCGCGGGGGGCGCCGCGGCGGCCGGGCAGGTGGATCCGGGGAGTGTGGCGAAGGAGGGCCAGACCGGTCCGGGCGACTACCTCGGCATCCAGGCCTACCTGCAGCGCACGCCCGAGCGGGCTGCCGGCCTCCAGGCCACCCGGCTGGCCCTGCGCGACCAGCGCCATGTGGCCACCACCGTGGGCTTCGGCCCCCGCTTCCTGCACTCCACCGGCCAGCTCCACAAGGGCGGCCCCGACACCGGCGTGTTCCTCCAGGTGGTGGAGGACACCCACGCCGTCGACCTGCCGATCCCGGGGCAGCCCTACAGCTTCGGGGACCTCATCGCCGCCCAGGCCCTGGGCGACCTGCAGGCGCTGCGCGCCCGGGGACGTCGGGTGGTGCGCCTCTCGCCCGACGAATTGAGCCGGCTGGGCTGAGGATCCCCTGAGCGCATCCTGAGACGGGATCCTCACAATCGGCTGAGAGAGTCATTGCGGGCGGTAGGAAATGCGTGCCGAGTCCAGGGGGGCACGGTAACATGGAAACATGTTACGTTGGTAGGTGTCGCCCGCGTCCTGGGTGGCCGCGGGAAGGAGGGGTGCGACATGGAGAAGGAGTGGACGATCGATGACCTGGCCCGGGAGGCCGGGACCACCACGCGCAATATCCGTTCCTACCAGACCCGGGGCATCCTGCCGCCGCCCCGCATGGTCGGCCGGGTGGGCTACTACAACGAAGGCCATCTCGCCCGGCTGAAGTACACCGACAACCTGCAGGACCGGGGCTTCTCCCTCGCCGCCATCGCCTGCCTGCTGGACGCCTGGGAGGAGGGCCGCAGCCTGCAGGACGTCCTGGGCTTCGAAGAGGCGCTCATGGCGCCCTGGAGCGATGAGGAGCCCGGGCACTTCAACATCGAGCGCCTGCAGGAGATGTTCCCGGAAGTGGTGGACCAGCCCGCCCTCCTGCAGCGGGCCATCGGTCTCGGCCTGTTGCGCCCGGACCAGGACGGCTACGTGGCGCCGAGCCCCCGGCTCATCCGCAACGGCGCCGAGCTGGCCTCCGCCGGCGTGCCCCTCGCCACGGTCCTCAACCAGTACGAGGAGCTGGCCGCCGACCTGCGCCACATCGCCGAGCGGTTCGTCACCGTGTTCGAGGAGTACGTCTGGGAGCCCTTCGTCCAGGCCGGCATGCCGATGGAGCGCCTGCCGGAGATCACCGAGTCCCTGCAGCGGATGCGGCCGGCCGCGTCGAGCTCGATGGACACCGTGTTCGCCCAGCAGATGGAGGAGGCGGTGCAGGTCTCGACCGCCCGCCAGGTGGCCCGGATGATGGGCCAGACCAGCCTGGAGGCGAGCGGGTCGTAAACCTGGGATCTCCCTCGATGCCACCGTGGTGCCACCGTGGTGGCCGGGATCGCCGCCTGGATCGGTCAGAGGCCCTTGCGGATCACCCCGTAGACGAAGACGCCGGCCGCCGCCACCACCACGATGGCGAGGACGGCCAGGGCACCCTCCAGCGGGTTGCGCTCGCCGGGTGGGGCGCCGCCGTGGATGACCGAGGGCGTGACCGTGGTGCTGGGAGTACCCGGGCCGGGGCTGGGCGTGGCGGCCAGGGCGGAAGCCGTGCTCAACAGACACGCACTCAGCACCACGGCCAGCAGGGCGCGGCGCGCCCGGCGCATCACCAGCCGCCGGTCCGGCGCAGGGCGAGCAGGCCGACGGCGCAGACGATGGCGATGGCCGCCGCCACCAAGGCGACGACCGAGGCCGCCGATTTCCCCTTCTTGGTGGTGGCCGGGGGCGCGCCCAGCACGGATTGCACGGGGACCGGAGAGTCGGTGGGCAAGGGGCTGAAGGTGGGCGTGACCGTGGCGCTCGGCGTGGCCGTGGTGGAGACCGACGGCGACGGGGTGGCTGTGGCCGTCACCTTCGGCGAGGGCGACGGAGCCGGCGTGGGCGAGGGGGAGGGGACAGGCGACGGCGAGGGCGACGGGGGCGCCACGACCACGACGGTGCCCACCATCCCGGGCACGAAGTTGCAGTGGTAGTGGAAGGTGCCGACCGCCGTGAACTGGTGCGAGAAGCTCTGTGCCCCGCCCAGGCACAGCAGGCCGGTGCACAGCGTTCCGGACCCGAACAGTCCATTGTCGGACGACACGGTGTGCGAGCCGCCGGCCAGGGCGGAGGGGACCGTCCAGTTCACCGTGTCGCCGACGGTGACCTGCAGCGAGGCCGGGCTGTAGGCGGTTTCGCTCAGGGTGACGTCATGGGTGGCGGGCGGGGTGGCGGCCAGTGCCGCCGACATTGCGGCGAGCGGTGACACCAGGAGCGCGAGCAGCGCGCCCAGCGCGAGCAGCTTCCGGCATCGTCGCACAGGGTTCCGGCACATAGGCAGGGCAAACACTACCGAATAGCCAGCTCCATCAGGCAACAAGCAACGGCAGCAGTTTGTCCAGGATCCGGGCTGTGGCCCCCCAGATCGTCACCTGGCCCACGTCGAAGGCGGGCGAGTGGATCACCGCCGGACCCAGGATGAAGCGTTGCACCCGCCGGACCCCCGGGGCGCGGAGGGCGTGGATCGGGATGCGCAGCACCTCGGCGACCTCGCCCGGGTCGGGTACCAGGAGGGGCGGGCTCCCGCCCGCCAGGGCCAGGGCGCCCACCCAGGGCGTGATGTGGAAGCCGCTGACCCGGGTGCCAGCCGACGGGAGGGTGCCCAGGAGGTCGACGCTCCCGGGCACGATCCCCAACTCCTCCTTGGCCTCCCGCAGAGCGGCATCCCGGGTGGTCTCGCCCGGCTCCACCCGCCCGCCCGGGAACGACACCTCGCCGGCGTGCGCCCCCAGGGCGCTGCTGCGCACGGTGAACACTAGGTACGATCCTTCCGGCGAGGCGACGATGGGGACCAGGACCGCCGCCGGGATCCCGCCGCTCGCCGCGGCGGGCGGCGGCTCGGCCGGCAGGAGCCGGCGACGGAGGGCGTCGAGATCGGGTTCCCCCGTCGGCGGGCCAGCCACCGGGCGATCATAGAGCCCGGCGAGTTGAGATAGGCGATTCGAGGTAGAGGGGGAAGCGGTGGCCGAGTTCGTCGAGATCGAGCGCCGGGACGCGGTCGCCGTCGTCCACCTGCGCCGCCCGCCGCTCAACGTCCTCTGCCGGGCGATGGTGGTGGAGCTGGCCGCCACAGCCGCTGCGCTCGCCCGGGATGGGGAGGTGCGGGCGGTGGTGCTGTGGGGCGGCCGCCATTTTTCGGCGGGTGCCGATGTCGAGGAGTTCGCCGCGATGACCGTCGCCGAGGTCCATGCCTACGGGACCGACCTCGACGCCGCCTTCCGCGGCCTCGCCGGGCTGCCCCAGGTGACAATTGCCGCGGTGAACGGGTACGCGCTGGGCGGCGGGTGCGAGCTGGCCCTCACCGCCGACCTGCGCCTCGCCGGGGACCGGGCCACCTTCGGCCTGCCCGAGATCCAGCTGGGGCTGATCCCGGGCGCGGGCGGGACGCAGCGGTTGCCGGGGCTGGTGGGAGCGGGCCGGGCCAAGGAACTGATTTTTACCGGGCGGCACGTGAAGGCCGACGAGGCGCTGGCCATCGGCCTGGCCAACGCGGTGTTCCCGGCAGGCGAGCTCCTGGACCAGGCCCTCGGAGCCGCCACCCGCTACGCCGACGGGCCGACGATCGCCTTGCGGGCCGCCAAACAGGCCATCGACGCCGCCACCGGCGCCACCACGGCCGGGCTCGACCTGGAGCGCAGCCTCTTCTCGATGCTGTTCGGGACCGAGGACTGGCACCGCGGGGCCACCAGCTTCACGCAGCAGGGGCCGGGCAAAGCCACTTTCGTGGGCCGGTAGACTCCGCCGATGCCTCTGGCCATCGCGGTCTGCGTGAAGCGGGTGCCGGACACCGCCGCGGACAAGATCCTGGACCCGGATGACTTCACCCTGGACCGGGACAGCGTCGAGGCCATTCTCGGGCCGGTGGACGAGGTGGCGGTCGAGGAGGCCCTCCGCCTGAAGGAGGCCCACGGCGGCGAGGTGACCGTGGTGACCGCCGGACCCGAGGGGGCGCTGGTCAAGGCCGCCCGCAAGGCCCTCTCGATGGGCTGCGACCGGGCGATCCACCTGACCGATCCCGCCCTGCACGGCTCCGACGCGCTGGCGGTCGCCTACGCCCTGTCCATGGTGCTGGCGGGGCGGCCCTTCGACCTCATCCTGTGCGGGTCGGAGTCCACCGACGCCCGCACCAGCCTGGTCCCGCCCGCCCTGGCCGAGTTCCTCGGCCTGCCCGGGCTCATGGCGGCGAAGGTGGTGACCGTGGACGGCGCGGCGGTGCGCATCCACCGGGAACGGGACAACGGGTACGACGTGATCGAGGCCGCGATGCCGGCGGTGATCGGGGTCAACTGGGGCGCCAACGAGCCCCGCTACCCGTCCTTCAAGGGCATCCAGACCGCCAAGGGCAAACCGGTGGAGGTGCTGGGTGTCGCCGAGGCGGGCATCGATGCCGCCCGGGTCGGCCTCGAGGGGTCGCAGAGCCGGGTGCTGGGTGTCGCCGCCCGGGCATCGGCCCGGCGCACCATCGTGGTCGACAACAAAGCGGGCGATGCCCACATCAAGCTGGCCGACTTCCTTCAGGAGGAGCACTTCATCTGATGGCTGCCGATGTCTGGGTGGTCATCGACCACGAGCGGGGCGCGGTCTCCCGGGTCTCCCTCCAGCTGCTCACCGCCGCCCGCGCGCTGGCCGCCGGGACCGGGGGCCAGGCCGTGGCCCTGTTCGCCGGCCCCGGCTGGGAGCAGGCCGGGCCGGTGGTCGCCCGCTACGGTCCGGGCACCGTGCTGGTGTGGGCGGGGGAGGAGGCCGTTGAGTTCCAGACCGCCCCCCTGGTGGCGATGGTGGCCGGGCTGGTGGCCGACCGGCAGCCCTGGGGGGTGCTGTTCGCCAGCGTTCCCCTGGGCAAGGAGGTTGCCGCCCGAGTGGCCGCCCGGCTGGGCGCCGGGGTGCTGGCCGATGTGACCGGGATTACCATCGAGGGAGGGGCGCCGGTGGCCGAGCATCCGGCCTTCGGTGGGGCCGTGGTAGTACGCAAGACCTTGCGGGCGGGCCCATTCCTGATCTGCCTGAAGCCCAACGCCGTGCCGGCGGTCGAGGCGGCAGCCGCCACGCCGGGATCCCCTGCCGAGGAGATGGTCACCGTGGCCCTCCCCGAAGCCGCCCGGCGCGCCCGGGTGGTGGAGCGGGTGGACACCTCGGGCGCCGGGCGCCCGGCCGTGGACCAGGCCCCCGTCGTCGTGTCCGGCGGCCGCGGCCTGCAGGACCCGGCCAACTTCGCCCTGGTGGAGGCCCTGGCTGACGCCCTCGACGGTGGGGTGGGCGCCTCCCGGGCGGCGGTGGACGCCGGCTGGTACCCGCATGCCGCCCAGGTGGGCCAGACCGGCAAGACCGTGTCGCCCCAGCTCTACATCGCGGTGGGGATCTCGGGCGCCATCCAGCACCGGGCGGGGATGCAGACCGCCAAGACCATCGTCGCCATCAACAAGGACCCGGACTCGCCGATCTTCGCCCTCGCCGATTTCGGAGTGGTGGGTGACCTCTTCGACGTGGTGCCCAAGCTCACCGAGGAGATCCTCCGCCGCAAGGCGCAGCGCTGAGGGCAGCAAATCCCCCAGTAACGGATATTTCACTCCCCCGGCGAGTCTCACCACCGCTAGGGGGATGAAAAAACCCTAAGTTAGGGTTTAAGGAATCCTCGTGATCAGCCGAAGATGAAACCGAATCGTGGGGTTGGCACACGGTTGGCCGGCTCGATCGACCGGATCGGCGACCCCGCAGGGATTTCCTGACGGCGAAGCCTGCGGAACAACAGCGGAGAAAGAGGGGCGACGAGTGACCCATGTGCTGCTGATCGAGGACGATTTTCGCATCCGATCGATCGTGGAGCAGGGACTGCAGGCCCGCGGGTTCCTGGTGACCTCCGCCCCCGACGGCGAGACCGGGCTGGAGCTGGCCCGCAGCCTGGACGTCGAGATGGTGCTCCTGGACCTCATCCTCCCCGGCATGGGCGGCCTCGAGGTGCTGCAGGAGCTCCGCAACATCAAGGGACGGCTCCCGGTTATCTTCCTCACCGCGCTGGACGACACCACGTCCAAGGTGGGCGGGCTGGACGCGGGCGCCGACGACTACATCACCAAGCCGTTCTCGGTTGAGGAGCTGGCCGCCCGGATCCGCGCCCGCCTGCGGGTGATCGCCGAGGAGGGCACCACCCTCAAGGCCGGCCCGCTCAGCGTCGACCTCGCCGCCCACCGGGCGTCGCTCAACGGCAGAGAGGTGCTCCTCTCGGCCCGTGAGCTCACCCTCCTGGCCAACCTGCTGCGCCACCAGGGCGAGGTCCTCTCCCGGCGCAAGCTGCTCCAGCTGGTGTGGAAGGTGGACTTCGACCCGGGCTCCAACGTCGTCGAGGTGTATGTCGCCGCCCTCCGGCGCAAGATCGGCGCCGATTTCATCGAGACCGTCCGGGGGCTGGGCTACCGCTTCGTGGTTCCCGAAGAGACCCTGCCCGAGAGCCGCAGCGCCGCACGGTAGCGCGCTGCGACCCGCCCGGACCTGCGGGAACGCGCGGGCTGCGTGGGCTCCAAGGGCGTTAGCATCGTTGAGTGGCGACCGTGACGCGGGGCCGCGGAGGGCGAAAGAGGGCGCTGCCCCTCTCGTTCCGCGTCGCCGCCATCTATGCCCTGCTGGTCACCGCCACCCTGGTCGTTGTGGCCGGGCTGGCCATCCAGTTCACCCGCGCCCAGGTGACCGGGGGGGATGACAAGGCACTCTTCGCCGTCGCCCAGTCGTTCAACAGCGTCGTCCCCAAGCAGCTGAACGCCGACCTGGCCGCCGGCCAGGACCAGCCGACCGCGTTCACCACCGAGACCCGCAAGTGGCTGTCGGACCAGGCCCTGCCCCAGGGCCAGGGTGCTGCCGTGCTCATCTCCTCCACCCAGCTCCTGTACTCCCAGGGCCTGAACATCAAGGACGCCCTCCCCTCGGCCAGCCTGCGCCAGCTGCTGACCTCCGACCGGGACACCTGGTTCTCGGTGAAGGGCAACCACGGGACCGTGCGGGTGTACCGGGAGCTGGTGAGCGAGGGCGGGAAACCGGTGGCCATCGTCCTGGTGAGCGCCTCCGAGTCGCAGATCATCAGCCACAACCTCGGCTCCCTGCTGAAGGACGTGGCCCTCGCCAGCGTGATCGGGCTGGTGTTCGCCACCTTCCTCGGGTTCATTGCGGTGCGCCGGACCCTGCGGCCGCTGGCCCGGATGTCCCGGGAGGTCGAGTCGATCTCCGAGACCGACGACCTGTCCAAGCGGGTAAGCGGCGCCGGCCCCCTGGACGAGGTCGGGCGCCTGGCGGAGGCGTTCGACCGCATGCTCGGGCGGCTGCAGGTGGCCTTCCAGGGCCAGCGCCGGTTCCTCTCGGACGCCAGCCATGAGCTGCGCACCCCGATGACGGTCGTCCGCGGCCAGCTGGAGCTGCTGGCGATGGATGTCGGCACCGTGGCGGGCCGCCGCTCGATGTCGATCGCGGTGGAGGAGCTGGACCGCATGAGCCGCATCGTGGAGGACCTCCTGCTGCTTGCCCGCCTGGACGAGGGCATGCCCCTGGGGCGCGACGTGGTGGAAGTGGAGTTGGTGGTGGGCGAGGCCCTGCTGCGCGGGATGCTGACCAGCCCGGGGCAGGTCACCGTCGACGTGCCCTCCGAGCTGTGCGTGCTGGCCGACCCCGACCGCCTGCTGCAGGTGCTCACCAACCTGGTGACCAATGCGGTGCGCCACGGCCAGGGGGCGCCCATCGGCATCCGTGCCCGCCAGGGGGGAGACCTGGTGCGCATCGAGGTGGCCGACCAGGGGCCGGGCATCGCCCCGGACGAGCTGCCCCACGTGTTCGAGCGCCTCTTCCGGGGCTCGAAGGCCCGGTCGGAGTCTCCCGGCGGTGCCGGCCTCGGCCTGGCGATCGCGGCCTCGCTGGTCGAGGCGATGAACGGCAGCATCGAGGCGGCCTCGACGCTCGGCATCGGGACCACGTTCTCGGTCATCCTCCCGGCAGCGGCCCAGCGGGGGCCACGGTCGGGCCCGTCCGGCCCCTACGGCCCGCCGCCCAGCACCGGCCAGAACGCGGGCCTGGACATCCCGGCGGACGCGCATCTGGGCGCCCACTCTGCACTCAAGGGCGGTTCTGGGCACCGCGTATGATGGGTCGGTGCCCTACCTCGATTACGCCGCCACCACCCCGGTACTGGACGCGGTGGTGGAGGAGATGCTCCCCTTCCTCCGCTCGGCCTTCGGCAACCCCTCCAGCGTCTACGCGGTAGGCCGGGAGGCCAAGAAGGGCCTGGAGGAGGCGCGCGAGCGCACGGCGGCGGCCATCGGGGCGGAGCCGTCCGAGATCGTCTTCACCGCGGGCGGCACCGAGGCGGACAACCTCGCCATCAAAGGCGCAGCTTTCCGTGCCCGGGCGATGCGGCCCAACGCCAACCACGTCATCACCGCGGCGGTCGAGCACCACGCCGTGCTCCATGCCGCCGAATGGCTGGAGAAGCAGGGGTTCCGGGTGACCTTCCTCCCGGTCAACGGCGACGGCGTGGTGGACCTCGACGCGCTCCGGCGGGCACTCGGCCCGGAGACCGCCCTGGTGTCCCTGATGCTGGCCAACAACGAGGTGGGGACCCTCCAGCCGGTGGCGGAAGCCGCCGCCCTGGCCCACGGGCACTCGCGGGCGCTGGTGCACACCGACGCCGTGCAGGCGCTGGGCAAGGTCCCGGTCGATGTCGGCGCCCTGGGGGTGGACCTGGCGTCGTTCGCTGCCCACAAGATCGGCGGGCCCAAGGGGACCGGGGCGTTGTACGTCCGGCGCAAGACCCCGCTGGAGGCAATCCTGCACGGGGGCGGCCAGGAACGCGACCTGCGCTCGGGCACGCCCAATGTGGCGGGCATCGCCGGCATGGGGGTGGCGGCCGAGATGGCGGCCGCGGAGGTCGCCGCCGAGGGCCCCCGGCTGGCCGCGCTGCGCGACCGGTTGCAGGCCGGCGTCGCCGCCCTCCCGGCGGTCACCGTCAACGGGGCGGGCGCCCCCCGCGTGCCGGGGACGGTCAACGTCTGCATCGAGGGCGTCGAGGGCGAATCCCTGCTGCTGATGCTGGACGCCAAGGGGGTGGCCGCCTCCAGCGGCTCCGCTTGCACCTCGGGCTCCCTGGAGCCGTCCCATGTCCTGCTGGCCATGGGGGTGCGGCCCGAGCTGGCGCACGGGTCGCTGCGCCTGTCGCTCGGGCGGGCCTCCACCGACGAGGACGTGGACACCGTGCTGGAGGTGCTGCCGCCCATCGTCGAGCGCCTCCGGGGGATCGGCTCGATCGGGAGCGCGGTCGGCGCCCGGGCATGAGCGCGGCGCGTACCCGCCCGCTGGCCGTGGTGGCCATGTCGGGCGGCGTGGACTCCTCGGTGGCCGCCGCCCTCATGCAGGACGCGGGGTACGACGTCATCGGCATCATGCTGAAGCTCTGGGACGGCGTAGGTCTTAATGGCGCCGCCAACAACGAGAGCGGGTGCTGCTCGCTGGACGCCGCCGAGGATGCCCGCCGCGTGGCGCAGGTCCTGGACATCCCGTTCTACGTCTTCAACTTCGCCGAGGCCTTTGCCCGCAGCGTGGTGGACGACTTCGTGGCGGCCGCCGCCGCCGGGCGGACCCCCAACCCGTGCATCACCTGCAACCGCTCGATCAAGTTCTCCGCCCTCCTGGCCCGGGCGCGCACCTTCGGGGCGGCGGTGCTGGCCACCGGCCACTACGCCCGGGTGGCGGGCGGGGCGGGCGGGCGGCAGCTCCTGCGGGCGCGGGACCGGTCCAAGGATCAGAGCTACGTGCTGTACATGCTGGACCAGGCCGAGCTGGAGAGCGCCCGCTTCCCGGTGGGCGAGTACGCCAAGGCCGAGGTGCGCGAGATCGCCGCCTCCCTGGGGCTGCGCACCGCTGCCAAGCCGGAGAGCCAAGAGATCTGCTTCGTCCCCGGGGGCGACGTGCATGCCTTCCTGCGGGAGGCGGTCCCCGAGGGGTCGCAGCCCGGGCCGATCCTGACCGCCGCCGGCGAGCGCATCGGCACCCACCGGGGCTTCGCCCACTACACGGTCGGCCAGCGCCGGGGGCTGGGCGTCGGCGTCGGGCTGCCGCTCTACGTGCGGGAGGTGCGGGCGGCCGACAACGCCCTCGTGGTGGGGCCGGCGGGGGGCGCCACGGTGCGGTGCCTGGAGCTGTCCGGGGTGTCGCTGGTGGCCGGGGGGGGTGCGGGCAGCGGGGGGGCCGAGGTCCGGGGCGCGGCCATGACCCGCTACCGGGGGCCGGAGGCCCCGGGCACGCTGGTTACGGACGGGGCGGGGGCGGGAACGTTCCTGTTCGATGAGCCCCAGCCACCGCCGGCACCCGGGCAGGCCGCCGTCGTCTACGACGGGGAACTGGTTATGGGCGGCGGGACCATCGAGCGGTCCGGCTAGGGGACGGGGCCCGGTGGGCCTGCTCAACCGTCTCCGGCCGGGGTCGTTCACCTGGTTCGAACTGCCGGTGGGGGACCTGCAGCTGCGGGTGGGCGCCCCGGAGCACTTCCGGGAGCGCCTACAGGACGATGCCCGGATCGTGGGCCTGCACCACACCGAGCAGCTGGAGGCCTACGTGGCGACGCACTCGGAGTTCGCCACCTCGTTCGTGCCGGTGCCGGTGGCGGCCGGCGCACCGCCGATTGTGCGGGCGATGGGGGCGGCGGCCGAGGCGGCGGGCATCGGCCCGATGCTGACCTTCCCCGGCGCCCTGGCCGAGGCGGTGGCCCGCGACCTGGCCGAGCGGGCGCCGCACGTCGTGGTCTCCACCGAGGGGGACACCTTCGCCCTGCACAACCGCCCGCAGACCTACGTGGTCGAGCCGCCCACCGGGTCAGCCCGGCCCGGGCTGGCGGTGCGCATCGTGGGGAGCCGGCCCTACGCCTTCTACTCGTCCACCGGTCGCAGCCGGGTCAACCCCGGCATCGGCCACGCCCGGGTGGTGGCCGTGCTGGCCGACCACGGGGCGGTGGCGGACGCCGCGGCCAGCGCCATCGGGCTGGCCATGCTGCACCCGACGCATGTCGAACGGGCGCTGGAGGCGACAATACGGCTGCACCGGCGCCTGGATGATAGAAGCCTGCGGGGGGTGGTGATCATGGCGGAGTCGCACATCGGGGTGTGGGGGGAGCTGGAGATCGTGCCGGCGCCCGGGCGCCCGGCGTGAGCGGGCAGGAGGATCCCGCCGCCCGGGTGCTCGAGCTCCGGGCGGCTCTGGAGCACCATTCGTACCGCTACCACGTCCTCGACGACCCCGAGGTCTCCGACGCCGAGTACGACGCCCTCATGCGGGAGCTTGCCGCCCTGGAGGAGGCGGACCCGGCGTTGGTCACGCCGGACTCGCCCACCCAGCGGGTGGGGGCGGCGCCCTCCGACCTCTTCGCCCCGGCCGAGCACCCGTCGCCGATGTGGTCGCTGGACAACGCCTTCAGCTTCGAGGAACTGGTGGCCTGGGGCAAGCGGGTGGAGAAGGTGCTGGGCGGCGTGGCCGACTACTGGTGCGAGCTGAAGGTGGACGGCGCGGCGGTGGACCTGACCTACGTGGACGGGCTCCTGGTGTCCGCCGCCACCCGGGGTGACGGCCGGGTGGGTGAGGACATCACCGCCAACGTGCGGACCATCCCCTCGGTGCCCCTGCGCCTGCGGGGCACATCGTTTCCGCCGTTCCTGGAGGTGCGGGGCGAGATCTACATGCCCGCATCCGGCTTCCGGGAGCTGAACGCCCAGCTGGCCGAGGAGGGCCAGCGGGTGTTCGCCAACCCGCGCAACGCCGCCGCCGGGTCGCTGCGCCAGAAGTCGCCGGCGGTCACCGCGTCGCGCACCCTGGGCCTGCTGTGCCACGGGGTGGGGCGCCGGGAGGGTGGATCCCGGGTGGAGCGGCATTCCGAGCAGATGGCCGAGCTCACCCGCCTCGGCTTCCGGGTGATGGGCGAGACCCGGCTGGCGACCGACCTGGAGGGGGTCTACGACTTCTGCCGGCACTGGGAGCAGCACCGCCACGACGTGGCCTTCGAGGCGGACGGCGTGGTGGCCAAGGTGGACCAGCTGGCCCAGCGCGAGGAGCTGGGGTACACCTCCAAGAGCCCCCGGTGGGCCATCGCCTACAAGTTCCCGCCCGAGGAGAAGACCACCCAGCTGCTGGACGTGCTGGTACATGTGGGCCGCACCGGGGCGGTCACCCCGTTCGCCAGGCTGGACCCGGTGATCCTGTCGGGGGCGACGGTGTCCCAGGCGACGCTGCACAACGAGGACGAGATCGCCCGCAAGGACATCCGCATCGGCGACTGGGTCCTCGTCCGGCGGGCGGGGGACGTGATCCCGGAGGTGGTCGAGTCGGTGGCGTCCCGGCGGACCGGTGCGGAGCGGCCGTTTGTCATGCCGTCCGCCTGTCCGGTATGCGGCACCGCCCTGGTGCGTCCCGAGGGTGAGAAGGTGTGGCGCTGCCCCAACGAGGCGTGCCCCTCCCGGGGCGTCGAGGCCCTGATCCACTTCGCCGGGCGCTCGGCGATGGACATCGAGGGCCTGGGCGAGAAGACCATCTTCGAGTTGTGGGACCGCGCGCTGGCCCGGGACCCGGGGGACCTGTACTTCCTGACCCGGGACCAGCTCCTGTCATTGCCGCTGTTCGCCGACAAGAAGGCCGACCAGGTGCTGGCGTCACTGGAGGCGTCCAAGGGGCGCGGGCTCACCCGGGTGCTCGTCGGGCTGGGCATCCGCCACGTCGGGCCGCCCACCGCCCGGGACCTCGCCCGGGAGTTCGGGTCGATCGACACCATCGCGGCCGCCGCAGCATCGAACCAGGAGGCGCTGGCGTCCGTGGAAGGCGTGGGGCCGGTGCTGGCCGCCTCGGTGGCCTCCTGGTTCGCTTCGGAACGCAACCGGGCGATCATCGAGAAGCTGCGGGCCGCGGGGGTCGTGCTGGCCGAGGAGCGGGTCTCGGTGACCGGGCCACTGGTGGGCATGAGCTTCGTGCTGACGGGCACCCTGCCCTCGCTGTCCCGGGACGACGCCACCCGGCTGATCGTCGGGGCCGGGGGGGCGGTGGTGTCGAGCGTGTCGAAGAAGACCTCGTACGTGGTGGTGGGCGAGAGCCCGGGCTCCAAGCTGGCCCGGGCTGAGGTCCTGGGGATCCCGATCCTGGACGAGAAGGGGTTGGTGGGCCTGGTCGAGGGTGCTGAGGCCTAGCGAGCGTCCCTGCCCGGCGGCCGAGGGCGGGGGTTTGGGTTGGTCCCGCAGATGATGAGCGGTGTCACAAAAGCGGGCCCGGCGGTGCTGATCAGGCGATGGAAGGCAACGTGGCGGCAGTGAGCATCCCGGGAGGAGCTGATTCCGTGGCCCCCTCGGGCGGCATGGCCCGGGCCTTCGACGACCTCTTCGTGGCCGAATATCCCAAGGTGGTGGGCATCGCCGCCCGGGTGCTGGGTGACCGGGCCGAGGCCGAGGACGTGGCCCAGGAGGTGTTCCTCGCCTTCCACCGCAGCCACTCACCGGTTGCGGACTACGCCCCGGCGTGGCTCCACCGGGCGGCCTGGCACACCGCCCTCAACCGGGTGCGGGGCCGCAGGCGACGGGAGCGGCGGGAGCAGGCCGACGGGGTCCGCCGGCCGGAGGCAGGGGAGTGGGGAGTCGATCCCCAGGTGGTTGTGGAGAGCCGCTTCGACCGTGACCGGGTGCGGGCGGCCATGCGCCGGCTCCCGCCCAAAGCCGCCGGCGCGCTCGCTCTGCGCCACAGCGGGTTGTCGTATGCCGAGGTGGCCCAGGCGCTGGGTATCGGCGTCAGCCAGGTAGGAACCGTGCTCCGGCGTGCCGAGGCACGCCTCAAGCGAGAGGTGGAGTCATGAGTAGGCACCCGGACCGCGGCGACCTGCGCCGCATGCTCGACGAGCCCCAGGAGGTTCCCGCGGACGTGCGGAGCCACGTCGAGGCGTGCGCCACCTGCTCGGCCGAACGGGAGGCGCTGGCCGCGCAGGCGGCCGCCGCCCAGGCCGCGCTCAGCGTGCCGCGGGCGGACGCCGCCGACCCCCTGCCCGCCCTCCGCACCCTGCGGGCCAACGAGCCCACCCGGGTGCCGCCCAAGCCCGGCTTCGCCGAGGCCCTGCGGGGCCGCCTGGCCCTGCAGTCCCGCCGGGTGCTCCGGGTAGGCTCGGTGCTCGGCCTGGTCGCCGCCCTCATGGCCGGCCTGGTGGCCACCGGTGCGGCCGGCAACCTGATCAAGATCTTCCAGCCCGAGACCTTCGCCCCGGTGACCTTCGACCTCACCAGCCTGACCTCCCTACCTCACCTCAGTGGCTTCGGGTCGGTGAACTCTCTCAAGGCGCCATCGGTGACCGAGACCGCGAGTGCTGCCACCGCCGAGGCGGACAGCGGGCTGCACCTGCTGAGCTGGGGGACGCTGCCGCCGTCCGTCAAGGGCACGCCGAACTACATCGTGATCACGCAGGGCCAGGGATCGTTCACCTTCAATGCCGCCACGGCGTCGGGGACCGCCGGCCAGCTGGGCCGGACCCTGCCGGCGCTGCCCGCCGACCTGAACGGGAGCACGCTGACGCTGCAGGCCGGGCCGGGCGTGGTGGAGATCGTGGGCAGCCTGGACCTGGGGTCGCTGGGCTTCGGCTCGGAGTCGACGTCGGTGTCCGGAACCGCCGGCGGCGGGCGCCTGGGGCAGCTGTCCGGCCTGCTGGGCAACCTGCCGGAGGCGATGGTGGTGCAGATGAAGGCCCCGGCGCTCTACTCCGACGGTCCGTCGGTGGCGGAGTACGAGCGGGCGTTGCTCTCGCTCCCCGGCATGCCTCCGGCGCTGGCGGCACAGATCAAGGCCCTCGGCAGCCCGTCCTCGACCCTGCCGATCCCGATCCCCACGTCGCTGGCCGAGTCGAGCTCGGTGGATATCAACGGGTCGCCCGGGCTGCTGATCGGGGACTCCACCGGCATCGCCAGTGCCGTGATCTGGCAGAGCCACGGGCTGGTGTGCGCTGTGGTGGGTGCCCTCAGCGACTCGGCGGTCGTGGCGATCGCCCGGTCGATGCACTGAGCACGACCAGCACCCGGCCGGCCTCGGGGGCCGATCCCGGGGGTAGGCTGGCGGGCAGCGTGGAGCAGCCCGCACCTGCCGACGACGCCATCACGACGTCGGGGCTGACGAAGACCTACGGGACCGTGACCGCCGTCGCCGGTTTGACGATGAGCGTGCCCCGGGGCGAGGTGTTCGGGTTCCTGGGACCCAACGGCGCAGGCAAGACGACGTCGGTGAAGCTGCTGCTGGGCCTCGCCCGGCCCAGCGGCGGGGAGGCCTGGGTCCTGGGCGCCCAGGCGGGCGACACGGCCACCCGGCGCCGCATCGGCTACCTCCCGGAGCTGTTCCGCTACCCGGCATGGCTGTCGGCGTACGAGGTGCTGCGCCTGCACTGCGAGCTGGCCAAGCTGCCCCGGGCGCGGTGGCAGGGCGAGATCGAGCGGGCCCTGGTGACCGTCGGCCTGGCGGAGCGGGCCCACAGCCGGGTGGCGACCTTCTCCAAGGGCATGCAGCAGCGCCTCGGCCTCGGGGTGGCGCTGCTGGGCGACCCCGAGGTGATCTTCCTGGACGAGCCCACCTCGGCGCTGGACCCGGTGGGGCGCAGGGACGTCCGGGATGTCATCAGGCACCTGAAGGAGCGGGGCGTGACGGTGTTCCTCAACTCACACCTCCTGAGCGAGGTGGAGCAGGTCTGCGACCGGGTTGCCGTGGTCCACCACGGCACCGTGATTGCCAGCGGCCCGTTGGCGACGCTGCTGGCCGGGGCGGGCGTGCGCATCCGGGTGGCCGGGCTGGATCGCCCGGGGGTCGAGCGGCTGGCCCGCTTCGGGACCCTGGACGCGGGCAGCGCCGTCTTCGACCACGAGCCCATCTGGATCGCCATCGGCGGGGTCGGGCCCGACGTGGTGCCCGAGGTGGTGGCTGAGATCGTGGCGGGCGGGGGCCGGGTGTACGCCGTCGAGCCCCGCCACCAGAGCCTGGAGGAGCGGTTCATGGAGCTGCTCGGAGGCGAGCGGTGAGCGCGGTGCTGACGATTGCCAAGGCGACGGTGCGGGAGGCCTCCCGCAAGCGGCTCGTCCTCGCCCTGGCCATCATCACCATCGTCGGGATCGCCGTGACCGGCTTCGGCTTCTGGCGCCTCAACACCATCGCGCACGAGGTCGTCAACGGGCGCCCCCGCCTGGGGCCGTCCGAGAAGAAGCTGGTCATCTCCCAGCTGCTCATTTTTGTCATGTTCGCCTTCAGCTTCGTGCTGGCCATCTCGACGGTGTTCATGGCCGCTCCGAGCATCGCCGGCGAGCTGGAGTCGGGTGTGGCGCTGGCCGTGCTCACCCGGCCGGTCCGGCGCATCGAGGTCCTGGCCGGCAAGTGGCTGGGCCTCGGGGTGCTGGCTACGATCTACGTGACGGTCGCCAGTGCCTGTGAGTTCATCGTGGTGGACCTCACCACCGGCTACCACCCGCCCCACCCCATCCAGTTCATCGTCTTCCTGACCGCCGAGACGCTGACCGCGCTCACGCTCACCACGCTGATCTCGACCCGGCTCTCGCCGGTGGCCGGAGGAGTGATCGCCCTGGGCGGGTTCATGCTGGCGTGGATGGGGGGCATCGCCCTGGCGATCGGCCAGGTGCTGAACAACCACGGCATCCAGGACGTCGGGGCGCTGACCCGCCTGATCATGCCCTCGGACGGCCTCTGGCGGGGGGCCATCTACGCCCTGGAGCCGGTCTCGGTGATTGCCGGGGTCCTGGGCTCCGATCGGACCCAGGCGGCGGCCAACCCGTTCTTCGCCGCATCGGCACCCGCCACCCCCTACATCGTGTGGGCCGCCTTCTGGGGCATTCTCGTGTTCGGGTTCGCCGTGGGGAGCTTCCGCCGCCGCGAGGTGTGACAAGATCCCTCCTTCTTGGTCTCAGGAGGTGGCATGCCGATCAACCCGGAGCTGGTGGGGCGGACGTACCCGGTGTCGACCTACGAGGTGAGCGCCGAGGCCATCCGCGCCTATGCCGCGGCCACCAACGAGGACAACCCCGCCTTCGCCGGCGACGCGCCCGTCGCCCCGCCCGCCTTCCCGGTGGTGCCCTCCTCAGGGGTGCTGGCCGCCGTCCTGTTCGACCCCGAGCTGGGGGTCAACCTCGCCCGGTTGGTCCACGGCGAGGAAGACCACATCCTGCATGCCCCGATCCGGCCGGGTGACACGCTGAGCGTCGCCGGATCGCTGGAGAGCACCGAGACCAAGGACAGCGGCGAGACCTTCACCATCTACACGTCGCTCACCAACGCCGACGGTGTGCTCGCCGCCGAGGTGCGCAGCCTCATGTTCGTTCGGGGCAGCGGCTCCCGGGCCAAGGGGGCAGCCTCCGAGCCCCAACCGGAGCCGGAGATCGCCTTCTCGGCGGTCCAGAAGGTGGACGAAGACCAGACCTACCGCTACGCCGAAGCCTCCGGCGACCACAACCCGATCCACACCGATCCCGAGTTCGCCCGGGAGGCGGCGGGGCTGCCGGGCATCATCCTGCACGGGATGTGCACGATGGCGTTCGCCGGCAAGGTGATCCTGGACGGGGCGTGCGGCAGCGACCCCGCCCGGCTGCGCCGGATCCGGGTGCGCTTCTCCAAGCCGGTGTTCCCGGGCGAGACGCTCACCACTCGTGCCTGGATCCTGGGCTCCGGGGAGGGCTTCACGACCTACGCCTTCGAGACTCTCAACACGCGGGAATCGCCCGTCCTGCGCAACGGCGAGGCAGAAGTCCTCGACGCGTAGGGCGCTGAGCCCCGACCCCAAACCATGTCGTTGGATCGCCGCGGCAGTTCCTCGCCGCACGCGTCCCGGGCGCGGCTCGTTCCCGTCCCGCCGAAACCTCCCTGTGTGGTCTCTGTGAACAACAATCACTAGTTGACTACTTCTGTTAAGGTCTGCTACCCTTCGATCCCTTTCGGAGGAAGGGCGGATCGTGCCGGACAGTCCCCCCACAGCACCGCCGGCGGTCGCCCGAAGCAGGGCGGGATCGGGCCGGGGTCTCCTGCGCAGCCTCCCCGCACTCGGGGTGGTCGCCGCGCTGGCCGTTGCCGGCATGTCGGATGTCAGCCACGTGGTGCGCCCGGGCGAGAACCTCTGGACCATCGCACGGCACTTCGCCACCACGCCGCAGGCGCTGGCCACCGCCAACCACCTGCCCGACCCCAACCGGGTCCTGGCCGGCACGACGCTGCACATCCCGAGTGCTGCGGCTCCAGCAGCGCCTGCCGCGTCGCCGGCGAAGCCGCCCGCCACCGCGCTGCCGAGGCCCGCTACCCCGCTGCCGCTTCCGTTCACCAGCCACACGGTGACCAAGGGGGAGACGCTCGGCTCGATCGCGGCGGCGAACCAGCTCACCACCCAGGTACTGGCCTCGATCAACGGCTTGGCCGACCCCAACTTCATCCGGATTGGCCAGGTGCTGCAGATCCCGCTGCCGGTGTTGGGCACCGTGGAGGGCCTGCTCGTCTACTACGCCAAGGCGGATGGCGTCGACCCGGCCCTCGCCGAGGGCCTGGCCTGGCAGGAGTCCGGCTGGCAGCAGAAGGTGGTGAGCCCCACCGGGGCGGTCGGCGTGATGCAGCTGGAGCCGGGGACCGCCAGCTTCACCGGCGTCAATCTGGTGGGCCACAGCGTGGACGCCACCAACGTGCAGGCGAACGTCGAGGCCGGCGTGGCGTTCCTCGCCTACCTGCTGAAGGCGGGGGGTGGCGACCAGAAGCTGGCGGTGGCCGGGTACTACCAAGGGTTGGCGTCGGTCCGCGCCCGGGGTATGTACCGGGCGACCCGGCAGTACGTGGCCGACGTGCTGGCCCTGCGGGACCGGTTTGCCGCCCGGGTGCCGTAGATGGCGGGCAGATGGCGGGCAGATGGGCGCAGATTGCCGAGGGATGGCCGACCCGGCACGGTAGCGTGGCATCGGAGGTGATGGGGTGAGGACCACGCTCAGACCGTGGCTCATGGTGGCCGCTCCCGTGGTGGGGATCGTCCTGGTGGCGGTGGCCTGGCAGAGCGCCTCCGTGGGTGCCTCCCGGCCCCCGAAGGTCGTGACCGAGACCGTCACGAAGACCCAGGTGGTGCAGGACACCTCCGGCATGGACCAGCTCCGGGGCCAGGTCGCCGCGCTCGCCCAGGCGGTCTCCGCGACCAGCCAGAGCGCGTCGGCGGCGAACCAGAACGCGTCGGCGGCCAGCTCGGCGGTGACCGCCACGAGCCAGTCGCTGGGCGGCCAGCTGTCCGCCCTGGGCACCCAGATCACCGGCGTCCAGCACTCGATCAGCTCCTTGCAAACCGGGGTGACCCAGGCGCAGAGCGCCGCCGGTGCCTCGAGCGCCCAGGTCAAGGAGCTCGGGGTCAGCCTCACCGCGGTCACCCAACAGCTGTCGGCTCTCCAGGCCCAGTTCGTCGCCGAGGTGAAGAAACTGGAAGCGAAGGGCATCGGCTGATGAGCCGCAGCCCCCTGCCCGACATGATTGCCGGGCGGTACCAGGTCGCCGCGCGCATCGGCGGCGGTGGGATGGGCGAGGTGTACCGGGCCCGGGACACCAATCTCGGGCGCCCCGTGGCGGTCAAGGTCCTGCCGGCCGCCCTGGCGGCCCGGCCCGGTTTCGTCGAACGCTTCCGCACCGAGGCGCACGCCGCCGGCCGCCTCCAGCATCCCAACGTCGTCACGCTCTACGACTCGGGGACCGACGAGGGCTCGTACTTCATGGTCATGGAGTACGTCCGCGGGCCGACGCTGCGCCAGATCCTGGCCGAGCGGCGCCGGCTCGAGCCCGCCCAGGCAGCAGCCGTCGTGGACCAGCTCCTGGCCGCCCTGGAGGCCGCCCACGGCGCCGGACTGGTGCACCGGGACGTCAAGCCGGAGAACGTGCTGGTGACTGCCAGCGGCCAGGTCAAGGTCACGGACTTCGGCATCGCCCGCATCTCGGAGATCGACCCCAACACCGGGGAGCTGGTGGGCACCGCGGCCTACGCCGCCCCTGAGCAGATCCGGGGCGATGCGGTGGACGGGCGGGCGGACCTGTACGCCACCGGCTGCCTGCTCTACGAGCTACTGTGCGGCGCCCCGCCGTTCGAGGGCAACGTGGCACACGTGCTGCAGGAGCACCTGCACACTGCGGTGCCCGCCCCGTCGATCGAGGCCCCGGATGCGGCTCCGCTCGACGGGGTGGTGGCCGGCGCCACGAAGATCGACCCGGCGGAACGCTACACCTCGGCGGGTGCCATGCGGGCGGATCTGGCATCGGCGACCAAGGACCTCCCGGCCGCCCCGCCGCTGTCCGAGCTGTCCGCCGAGATGACCTCGATGGTGGCCGGGGAGGCGGGCGGCGGGGCGGGCGCCACGATGGTGGTGGCCCCCGTCGGGCGCCGGCGCCGGAGGTGGCCACGGGTGATCGCCGTGATCGCCGCCGTCCTGGTGATCCTGATCGGCGCCGGGGTGGTGATGGTGCGGCCGTTGCCGTCGTTGGCGGGAGTGGACCAGGCCACGGCCGTGTCCCGGCTGAAGCACGCCGGGCTCCATGCCTCGGTGGAGACGACGTTCAGCACCGAGACGAAGGGGATGGTGGTGGGCCACAAGTCATCCGTGCTGGCCGTCGGCCCCTTCGCCCTCCGGGGCGGCACGGTGAAGCTCCTGGTGAGCAAGGGACCGGACCTGCGCGCGGTCCCGCTGGTGAAGGGAGTCACCCTTACCGCGGCCGAGGAAGCCATTCAGGCGGCCAGGCTCCCCGTGGGGACCGTGACGCAGACCTTCAGCCCCACGGTGCCCTCGGGCACGGTCATCGACCAGAACCCCGACTTCGGCAACTCCGTGGCTGCCGGCACGCCGGTGAATCTGAACGTGTCCAAGGGCCCGGAGCTGACCGCCGTCCCCGGCGTCACCAACACCAATCTGGCCGCCGCCACCGGTGCCCTCAAGGGCGCTCGCCTGACGGTCAACCCGGTCTACCAGGCCAGCGCCACCATCGCCTCGGGCACGGTGATGGCGCAGAGCCCGCTGCCCCCGGTACGCATCCCCGTGGGATCGGCGGTGACGCTGACCGTCAGCTCCGGCCCGCCGCCCTTCCCGATGCCGTCGGTTACGGGGCAGCCGTGCTCGGCCGCGCAGACCCAGCTCCAGGGCGTCAGCCTGACGGTCACGGTGGTGAACACCTCGGGCGGCTCGGGCTGCACCACCGCCAAAGTGTTGTTGCAGGACCCGGAACCCGACATCACCGTGCACCCGGGGGATACGGCGACGCTGTACGTGCCCTGATCCGGCGCCGGGACCGTTCTTGTGACGCTCAACCACCGTGACGGTGTTTGATGCTCACAGGAACCGGAGCCCGGGCTCTGGGCTACCCGACCTCGGCCCCGGCCCGGCGGGTGACCACCATCGCCGCCAGGAACGAGATGGCGAGCGCCGCCAGGAGGACGTCGTCCAGGGTCCCTGTCGGGTGCCCCACCGGCTGGGCGGCGGGCACCGGGCGGGACGGCGTCGCGGCGTCGGCCTGACCGGGATTGACGGCGGCCCGGGCCGGGGCGGCGGCCGGGCGGGGGAGCGGGATGGCGGGCAGCGGGGTGGGCGTGATGGTGTCGGTGGCCTGCGCCTCCAGGGTGCCCAGGTTGGTGAAGCCCCAGTTGTACAGGGCCTCGGAGTCCTTGTAGCCCGCCGGCGTGTGCGCCCCCAGCACCACCGCCAGGAGCGTCTGCCCGTCCCGGGTGACCTCGCTGACGAGGGCGCTGCCGGACTCGGAGGTGTACCCGGTCTTCACGCCGATGGTGCCCGGGAACTGCGCCAGCATCTTGTTGTGGTTGGTGAGCAGGTGGGCGCCGCCGCCCCACACGAGGACGTGCTGGCGGGTGGCCACGATCTGGGCGAAGAGCGGGTAGCGCATGGCCTCCATGGTGAGCAGGGCCAGGTCCCGGGCGGTGGACTGGTGCCCGGGAGCGTCGAGCCCGTGCGGGTTCACGAAGGTGCTCCCGGTGGCCCCGGCGGTGGCGGCGTCACTGTTCATCAGGCCTACGAAGCCCGCCACCGTGCCGTCTGGGCTGAGGGTGTGGGCCAGGGCCAGGGCCATGTCATTGCCCGAGACCATCAGCAGCCCCCAGAGCATGTCGCCGACCGTCATGGTCGTCCCCGCCGGCGGGCCGAGCTCCGACCCGCCCACGTTGACCGCGTCGTTGGTGACCGTCCCCACCGCGCCCACGTTGGCGCGGCGCAGGACGGTGAGCGCGGTGGCGATCTTCGTGAGGCTGGCGGGCGCCCGGGCGACGGTGTCGTCCTGCGACCACAACACCTTGCCGTTGGTAGGGTCCACCAGGATGCCCGATGCCACCCCCAGCGGCGCTGGCAGGGGGTTCGCATCCGGGCCTGGGAGGGGGGAAGGGGCCGCCGAGGGCGCCGCAGCGGTGGCGGCAACCGGCAGCAGGAGGCTCGTTGCGCCGAGGATCAGTGCTGCCATCAGAATGGTGACGGCCGCCGGTAGCCGGCGGCGCTGCGGCCGAGTCCATGCCATGGGCTGCCACGAGGATAGGGGAGGAGGGGGTGGAGATCCCGGATTTCGCGACCTCGCACGCCGGGAACCCGCGTGCGCTGGTGGGGGCCGACGACGAGGGGCTGGTCCTGGACGCCGTCGTGGACGAGCTCGGCCGCCGGGGAGTGACGGTGCAGCGGCTGCCCACGGGGGCCTGGCCCGAGGTCGCCCGCCGGGTGGGCGAGGCGGTGGCCGCGGGGGAGGCGGACCTGGGCGTGCTGGCGTGCTGGACCGGCACCGGCACCAGCATCATGGCGAACAAGGTGCCGGGCGTGCGGGCGGCGCTGTGTTGGGAGCCCTGGATCGCCGAGGGTGCCCGGCGCTGGAACGACGCCAACGTCTTGGTGTTGAGCCTCCAGCGCACCGAGCCCGAGGTCGCCCGGGAGATCGTCGCCGCCTGGTTGGCGGTGGGCGAGCCGGACGCCGACGAGGCAGCCAACATCGCGGAGATCGCCGCCTACGAATCCCGCCGGGAGCCCGGCTAGTGCGCCTGGTCCGCTATGGCATCGCCGGGCTCAAGGACACCAAGGACCTGCAGGCTTCCATCGACGCGGTGGTGGCGGGGGGCTACGCCGCCTGCGAGGTGCAGTTCGTCAAGGAGTTCACCCTGAAGGAACCCGAGGCGGAACGCCTGGGGGCGCTCGCCGCCGATGCCGGGGTGGCGCTGTCGGTGCACGCCCCCTACTTCGCCCAGCTCACCACCGAGGACCCGGAGCGCCTCACCCAGCACCTGGGGGCGCTGCACCACTCCTGCCACCTGGCGTCGCTGATGGGGGCCCGGATCGTCGTGTGCCACCCGGGCTCGCTGTCCGGGGGCACCGATGCCCCGGTGGATCCCGACGCCGTGCACCGGCGGGTGTCGGCGGCCCTCGACAACCTCGGCCCCCGCATCGCCGGCTTCGGGGTGCGCCTTGGCCTGGAGACCCCCGGGCGCAAATCGCAGTTCGGCAGCCTGGGCGACATCGCCCTCGTGGTGGCCGAGCACCCGTTCTGCAGCCCGGTGATCGACTTCGCCCACGTGCACGCGGTGTCGGGCGGCGGGCTGGGATCGGTGGACGCTTTCCGGGCGCTGTTCGCCTTCGTGGCCCGGGAGTTCCGCCCCGAGCACCTGTGGCCGCTGCACTGCCATTTCACCGACAACCGCTTCGGCCCCGCGGGTGAGATCACCCATGTGCCCTACGGCGAGGGGTCGGTGCGCATCCGGCCCCTGGCCGAGGCGAGCTTCGACGTGGATTTCGCCATGACGATGATCTCCGAGGAGCGCTGGGAGACCTCACACCAGGCCATCCTTGCCGACCTGCGCTCCGGGGGCCTCCCGCTGGCCGCCCCCGGGCGGGCGGGGAGCCGCTTCGCCCGGCTGCTGGAGCCGCCGGCGGCGGGAGCCGACCGCGAGCCGGCGCCGGGCGAGGTTGTCTACGCCCGGCCGTTCCTTCCCCACCCCCTGCGCCTCGAGCCGCGGGGGCCGGCGTTCATCCTACGGGAGGGACCCCGGGAGGTACGCCTCACCAACCTCGACAAGGTCTTGTTCCCCGACGATGGCTACACCAAGGGCGACCTCATCGCCTACTACGACTCCGTCGCCCCGGTGCTCCTGCCCTTCCTGGGCGACCGGCCCGTCGTGATGCAGCGGGTGCCCGATGGCATCTACGGCGAGGCGTTCTACGAGAAGCAGGCGCCCAAGGGGGCCCCGGAGTGGGTCCGTACCGTGCCGGTGCCGTCGGGCGGCTCCGACGGCACGCCGAAGACGATCGACTTCGTGGTGCCCGATGGCGTCGCCACCCTGGTGTGGCTGGCCCAGATCGCCAGCGTCGAGTGCCACGCCTGGACCAGCGTGTGGCCCAACCTCGACCAGCCGGACTTCGCCGTGATCGACCTGGACCCCCACGAGCCCATCACCTTCGACGACGTCCGGGCGGTGGGGCGCCTGGTGCATACGGTGTTGGAGCGCTTCGGCCTGCGGGCGGTGCCCAAGACATCGGGTGGGTCGGGCGTGCAGATCTTCATCCCCCTCCTTCCCGGCCACACCTACCCCGAGGTGCGGGAGTTCTGCACCGGGGTCGGACGGCTCATCACCGCGGTCTACCCGGAGAAGGCCACCCTGGAGCCGTCGATCCCCCGGCGGGCGGGCAAGGTGTTCATCGACGCCAACCAGAACGCCAAGGGCAAGACGCTGGTCGCCCCGTACTCGGTGCGCCCCTATCCCGGGGCGCCGGTGTCGATGCCGTTGGCCTGGGAGGAGCTGGAGGAAGAGTTCCTGCCTGAGGAGTTCACCATCGCCACCGCCTGCGAGCGGATCGCCGGCCGGGGTGACTTCTTCGCCCCTACCCGGCTGTGGCGCCAGGACCTGCACCCGGCGCTGGCACAGCTGCGCGGGACGTAAGCCGGCGGCGCGGTGCCATGTCGGTCGCCATGAGCCTGCCGGGCGAGGGTGACTCCGGCCCGCGAGGCACCACTAGAATCGCCGCCATGGATCTGACCTGGCAGGCCGTGCTCGGTCGGCTGTTCACCGGCACCGCCCTGACCCAGGACGAGGCCGCGTGGGCCATGGAGCAGATCATGGCGGGCGACACCTCGCCGCCGGTCTTCGGGGCCTTCGTCGCTGCCCTCCGGACCAAGGGGGAGACCGTAGACGAGATCGCCGGCCTGGTGGCGACCATGCGCCGGCGGGCGCTGCGCGTCCCGCTCGACCCGGCCTGGGGGCCGGTGGTGGACACCTGCGGCACCGGCGGGGACCGGGTGGGCACCATCAACGCCTCCACCATGGCCGCGTTCGTGGTGGCCGGCGCCGGGGGGAAGGTGGCCAAGCACGGCAACCGGGCGGCCTCCAGCGCGTGCGGCTCCGCCGATCTCCTGGAGGCCCTCGGGGTCAGGATCGAGCTGGGGCCCGATGCCGTTGCGGCTTGTATCGACGAGGCGGGCATGGGGTTCTGCTTCGCCCCGGTCTTCCACCCCTCCTACCGCCACGCCGGCCCGCCCCGCCGGGAGCTCGGCGTGCCCACCGTCTTCAACTTCCTGGGGCCCCTCACCAACCCGGCGGGCGCCCGGCACCAGGCGCTCGGGGTCTCCGACCCGGCGATGGCCCCCAAGATGGCCGAGGTGCTGGCGCGCACGGGCAGCGTCCACGCCCTGGTGCTGCACGCGTGCGACGGCCTGGACGAGATCACCCTCTCCGGCCCCACCACCGTGTGGGAACTGAAGGGCGGTGCGGTGCACGAGGGCGTGATCGATCCGGCGGCGCTCGGCCTGGCCACCGTCGCCCGGGAGGCCCTGAAGGGCGGTACCCCGGCGCAGAACGCCGCGGTCACCACCGCGGTGCTGAGCGGCGAGCCGGGGCCGGCCCGGGACTTCGCCATGGTGAACGCGGCGGCCGCGCTGGTGGCCTGCGACCGTGCTGCCGACCTGGCAGAGGGTCTGGCTCAGGCGGCGGAGTCGCTCGACTCCGGCCGGGCGGCCGGGTGCCTCACCCGCCTGCGCCAGGCGTCCAACCGCCTCGCTCCTCGCTGACCTCAAACAGGCCATCGGCCGGGCGGGGCCCCACCGGGACCGGGGTGGGGCCCACCACCGGGGAGGGCCCCTTCGCCACCGAGCGCACCACCGCCATGGCGGCGGCCGGGAAGTGGCCGCGCCCGTCGTACACGAAATACCGGGGGCGCCAGGCCGGCTCGTAGGCCTCGTCCGGCTCCCAGGGGTGCTCCACGGGCATCGCCCGGGAGAGCTGCTCCAGCAGCCAGCGCTGCGCCCGGCCGCCGAGCCCGTCGGCCTCGCGGCGGATGATGGTGCGCCGGGTGACGGAGAAGTTGAGGCTCAGGGTACGCACGCCGATGTCGCCCAGGTGCCGGATGGTGTGCACCATCAGCAGGTCGGTCAGCTCCTCGGGGACCGCCCGGGTGGTCCGGCGTACCTGGTCCAGCGTGTAGCCGCCGATCGCCGGGGCGGGCACGAACTGGGCGAGGGCGGCCGGGTGGCCGTCCGGGCCGACGGCCACCGCCAGCACGATGTCGTCATCCTGCGGGTCGAAAAGCCGGCCGAGGGTCATCGAGAAGCGGCGCTCGCTGGTCGGCCGGTGGGACTCGGTCGCCAGGCCGCGCAGCTCGGACTCCACGAAGGGATCCAGGTGGGCCGGGCTCAGGAACTCGACGTGGTACCCGGCGGCGGCGGGCCCCGCCACGCGCCGGCGGAGGTCCTCCCAGCGGGCATGGTCGAGGTCGAAGCGGTGGCAGTCCACGATCGCCTCGTCGCCGGCGTACAGCTCCCGCATCCCGGCGCAGTGGTAGATCGGCAGCCAGTCGTCCGACGCCCCCAACACCGTGACCGGCCAGCCCCGGGCGTCGGCGTAGCGGTGGAACTCCTCCCAGGCCTGCTCCCGCTCCCAGCTCGGGCCCACCGGGTCGGGGGACACGACGCACACCCGGCCCACCACCGAGTAGGGCACGACGGTGTCGCCCGAGAAGAAGAGCTCCTTGTCGCTGCGCAGCGCGAAGTAGCTGAAGGACTCGTCGCCGTAGCGCTCCACCAGCTCGCGGGCCCGGGCGAGGCCCGAACCCGGGCGGCGCCGGGCGGCGTGCACCGGGCGGAAGATCGTCCAGGCTGCCAGGGCGACCAGCCCGCCAGCCACGGCCAGCATCACCGGGCTGAGGAAGTCGTTGAGCCGGTCGGGGAGCGCCACGGACTGGGCGCCCACCAGCCGGCCGGTCACCGCGGCGACCGCCCGCCCCAGTGGCAGCCGCGGCTTCATGACCACCTCGACCGCGACGGTGGCGGCCACGATCACCGAGATGCTGCCGGCCACTGCGGTGCGGAACGCCACCCGGAAGCCGCCCGGGGCCGCCCCACCCCGGAACGCCGCCCGTTGGCTCCCCAGGTAGGCCGCGACCGCGAGGGCGAGGATCGCCGCGGCGACCTCGACGCCCTTCGCCAGGTGCAGCACCGCCGATCCGCCCAGGAGGACGAGTGCGGTTCCCCAGGCCCGCCGCCCGCCCCGCCGGACGCCTCCCGAGAGGAAGAGCAGACCGAGGCCGGCGAGCGCCACCAGGGCAGCGGCGGCCTCCGGGACGGCAAGGGGGACGATCGTGCGCAGCCAGTGCAGGCGGACGAAGAGGGGCGGCACGGCGGCCGAGGCGAGGTTGAGCAGCCCGACCAGGGCGATGGCCGTGGCCGCCCGGGCTCGCACCACCCGCTGGTGGCCGACCCGCTCGGTGGGCGGGGGCCAGGACGGCCCGCCCGGTAGGGAGGCGACGACCACCGGGCGGGGGCTCGCGCGCTCGGGCCGCACCGCAAGGCGCTCGAGGGCGGAGCCCGCCGGGAGCGGCTGGCGGCCGGAGACCAGGCGGACGTGCAGGTCAGAGCCCGCCTCGAGCTCGACCCACGAGGTCTGGCGCACGGACCGGAAGACGGGCAGCGGCCCCAGCCGGCTCCGGCTCTCCTCGACCGCCTCGGCACAGCAGCCGGCATTGGCGTAAAACCCGTCACCCAGGGGGGCCAGCTCGGCTAGGTGGGTATGGCCAGTGATCATGCCGGCGTAGCCCTCGCGGACGCGGGCCAGGGCATCGGCACGCGCGGCGTCGTTGCGCCCCCGGCGGGCGGAGAGGATGGCCACGTTGGACGTCGCCTCCCACACCGCGTAGGCGGCCAGGGCCATGGCGGCCACCACCAGCACCAGGTCGGCCACCACCAGGCCGCCGATGAACAGGAACGGGTTCGGCCACCGGGCGATGCGCGCCCCGATCTCGGTCTTGGACAAAAGGGTGAGCGTGAGGGGCAGCTTCAGCAGCAGGGCGACCAGGAAGGGCAGGGCCAGCCATTTCAGGTGGCGGGCGAAGCGCCGGAAGGTCAGCCGGGAGGCAACGTAGCGGGGGAAGGCCAGGCCATCCGCCAGGTTCACCGAGTCGTCGAAGATCTCGTAGTGGGTGACCACCGGGCCCAGGTGCCGGGTGACATGCAGGCCGAAGGGGATGTCCAGGGGATCCCGGGGATCGGTGAAGGCGTTGGGCGGGTCGAGGCGGTGCCCATGCTCCACCCGGACCTTGCGGGTGCCCGATCCGGTCTCGATCTCGAGCTCGAGGGCGAGGGCCAGGTCGCAGCCGAAGGCCTCGGCGACCGCCCCGGCGGCGCCGCCGTCCCAGGCGAGGCGGGAGTCATGGTTGCCCAGCAGGTAGACCACCCGGCGCCCCGGGCCGGCGGCGAAGCTGCGCACCGCGGCGGTCAGGCGGCCCTCGTGCTGCAGGACCGCCCGGATGTCCGGGGGCGTGCCCAGGGCTAGCTCGATGATGTCGCCGTTCAAGACCAGCACGCCGGGGCCCGAGGCCCGCTCGATGGCGGCGGTGAGGTCCTCGACCGGCTGGTGGGAGCCATGCCCGCCGAGGTGCAGGTCGTTGGCCACCAGCACCCGCCCCCCAGCGGGGACGGGCAGCTCCAGGAGATCGACAACTGTGGCGCCCATGGGGTTCCTCCCGCGCGGCCCGCACGCAGCCTGGTACTCGGTGTGGTACTTGGTCGGGTCTCGGGAAAAGCTTATCGCCCACGGGCCGTGCGCCCGGGAGCGCCCCGGTGGTAGCGTCGAGTCCGTGAGGTCGAATCCGTGAGGTCCAGTTCGTGAGACGGCGCAGGCGTTGGGTGGTCATCGGCGCCGGCGTGCTGGGCGCCGCCGGCTTGGGCTGGTGGCTGCGCTCCCGGGGCCGGGGCCGGGCGACCTCGCCGGTGGACGGCGTCCCAGCCCACCGGGGGGCCGAGCGGGCCTCCCAGCAAGGCGACGGGCTCGAGCGGCGGTCGGACCCCGACCGGGAGGCGCTCCGGGGGCTCATCGACGGCGCCACTGCCCGGGTAGGGCTCGACCTCGAGCGCCTGCGCAAGCTGGAGGAGGCCAACTACCACCCACTGGTGGAGTACCTGGAGTACATCCAGATGCAGCGGGGCGACACCGAGACCCTGGTGTTCGTCCGCCAGCGGGATGTCGACAAGCTGGCGGTGCTGGCTGGCGAGCCGCGGGAGGACTTCCTCAAGCGCTTCAGCCGGCTGGGCATCGTGCTCTCGATGAACTGACGCCGGGCCGGCGTGGGCCGCCCGACCCGCCCGGAACTTTTCAAAGGTTTTTTCGGCCCCCGCCAAGAAGGGGCCGTTTTTTGTCATACCCCCTCCGTATCGTCGTTCCTGCCACCCCGCACCGGGCGGGGCCGGTACGAGAGCAACGGGAGCGCCGGATGAGCGACGAGTGGGCCGAGGAGACCGAGGGGGCGCTGGGCAACGGGCTCCGGCTGGCCATGGCCATCGACCCCCGCATGGCCGAGGTCTGGAGCTGCGTGTTCGCCGCCGACGGCGAGCCCGGGGAACTGGCCGAGCAGCTCGGCTGGTACCTGCGCATGGCGTACCTGCGGGGCTACCACGACGGCCTCTGCGAGCCGGAGGTCGGGTCGCTCTTCCGGGAACTCGGCATGCCGGTTCCCCGCCGGCGCAACCCGGTCCCGGCCGGGCACCGCACCCCCAACCGTCCAGGCAACCGTTCTGCCAACAGTCCCAACGACCGGAAGGAGGCGTCATGATCATCGACTGCCAGCAGTGTGAAATGTACGAATCCGAGCACTGCACCGACTGCTTCGTGATGGCGTTGCTGCTGCCCAAGAGCGGCCCCGTCGTCCTCGACGATGAGGAGGAGCGGGCCGTCAGCACCCTGCAGGGGGCCGGTCTCGCCCCGCCTCTACGTTTCCGCCGCAAAGCGGGCTGAACGCCCCTGTGCCCGGGCGCACGCGCCCGGTGTCCCCCCCACGCTCCGCAGGGCTGCCCGGGCCCGCATAGGATGCTTGAAAGCGCGAAGAATCCGTCGTTTGATTAGCGTGCCTAGGCGGCGCGCGGACCGAGGGGGCCGGTGCAAAAACTCTATCTCGTTGGATTCACAACTGATCTGCGTAGTTTGATCCTCTCCCGCCAGAAAGGTGTGAAGAGCGGCGGCTTCAGCATCGCCATCGACGACCGGCTCCTCCAGACCGTCGAAGAGGTGGTCCGGCGCCAGGACGAGGCGGCGGCGAGGGAAACCCAGCCCATCGGGGAGGAGATCGCGCTGTCCTCCGAGGCCGTGGCCGGTGCGCCCACCGGCGAGATGCCGGCGCGCAGCGGCCGGAGCCGGCTCACCCCCAAGGAGATCCAGAGCCACCTGCGCGAGGGCCGCAGCGTGCAGGATGTCGCCCGCATGGCGGGCACCGACGTGGCGTGGATCGAGCGCTTCGTGGGGCCGATCCTGGCCGAACGGGAGGGCATCGTCGAGGCGGTGCGGGCCGGGACCATCGTCCGCCCGCGGGCCGGGCGTTCCGGGTTCACGGTGGGCGAGGCGATCGCGGCCAACCTCAGGGACCGCAAGGGCGGGGCCTCGAGCACCGGCCCCCACGAGGGCTGGACGGCCGTCCGCCGCAACGGTAGCTGGGAGGTGACCTTCCGGTACTCGGTGCGCGGCCAGGCCCGGGAGGCGCAGTTCACCTTCGACACCGAGACCCGCGCGGTGAAAGCCATGACCCCCAACACCGCCGAAGTTGCCTGGCGCGCCGCGGAGCCCGGCGGGACCGCCGAGGAGGCCCCCCCGGCCCCGGAGCGCCTGTCACCCCCGCGCCCGCCCACGGTGCTGACCGCCCGGCCGACGCGCACCGGCCCCCCTGGGCGGGGCGCAGCCCCCCCGGCGCCGGAGGCGGAGGAGCGCCAGCCGGTGGGCGGGCGGCCGAACCTCTGGGGGAGCCTCGGGTCGGGAGCTGGGTCGGGAGCTGGGTCGGGAGGTCGACCGGGAGCTGGGTCCGGAGGGGGCCGGGAGCGTTCCGCGGGCATCGCCCGCGAACGGAGTGACCGCAGCGGCGGGGACCGGAGCGAGCGGGGCACCCGGGCGGAGCGCACGGCGCCGAGCCCCCAGGGGGCCGGGCCGTCGGACGACCGCCCCTCGTTCGCCCGCAGCACGGCCAACAGCCGGCCCCGGCGCCTGCTGTCCGGCGAGAGCGAGGCCGAGTTCCGCTCGGCCGTGGCCCGCACCCGGGCCAACCGGGTGGGCGGCGCCGGCCAGCAGGCGGGCAGCCCGGCCCAGCGGCCAGTCGGCGGCCAGGGGCAGGGTCAGGGTCAGGGACAAGCCCAGGGGCAGCGCAAGCCGGCCCGGAAGCGGCTCCCGGACGACTGGCTGCTGGACACCTAAGCCGGCTCGCTCCCGGGTTCGTGCCCGTCCCGAGGGCGGCATGGGGCCCCTCGACTGAGGTCGGGGACTTTCGTCCCGGGCAGTGGGACAAATGTCCCCCGCCTCGGACCCACGAGTCCGCCCGCGGGCGCCTACATCCGCTGCAGGAGGTCCGCCTTCTTCGCCTGGAACTCGGCCTCGGTCAGGACGCCAGCGTCCCGCAGCCGGGCCAGCTCGCTGATCTGCTCCGGGATGGTCCGGTCCTGCAACGCCACCTCCGGGCGGCCCCCACCCTCCACCCGCTGGCGGTTGTTCTCCATCTGGGTGTAGATCTGCTGCTGGGCCCGGTCCGGGTGGGGCAGGTGGCTGAAGACGTCCTGGCCCTGGCGGCCGGCGGACTCGATGACCAGGTCGCCGGTGCCCACCATGCGCTCGAACAGGCTCTGGTGGAACGACAGGTCGTTCACCCGCTCCAGCGGGATCTCCCGGCCCTGGCGCCCGAAGACCCCCGAGCGCACGATGAGCCGGTCGGTGGTGAGCACGAAGTGGGTGGTACGCCAGGCGAAGAACTTGGCCAGGAACCAGATCACCCACAGCAGGCCGAGCCCGGCCACCACCAGGGCGACCACGGTCTCGGTCTGGCCGTTGAGCAGGATGGGGGTGGCCACCGCCCCGGCGAGGATCACCACCGCCGCCAGGGCCAGCCCGGAGAAGTACCACCAGTGCGGGTGCAGGTCGAAGGCGATCTCCTCGCCCGGGTTCAGCAGCTTGCGCGGGTACGGCATGGTGCCTCCGTTCTCTGGCCGGGCTACTCGGCGAGGTCGGTGATGTCCTCCTCACCGTCGGGCTGTCGGGCGTGCAGCAGGGCGTCGAAGTGTTCGGCCAGGCGCCCGTTGGTCTGCAGCACATTCAAGAAGGCGTCCCGGGGCAGGACCAGCAGCTCGCACTCGCCGACCGCCCGGGCCCGGCGGTGGTGGGTGGTGTTGAGCAGCAGCGAGATCTCGCCGAAGAAGTCGCCCTCCCCGAGCCGGGCCACCACCTGCCCGGCCCCGTCGTCGATCAGGACCTCGCCGGTGAGCACGATGTAGAGGGCGTCGCCGGGCAGGCCCGGCTCGAAAATGATGCTGCCGTCGCGCCAGACGAGGTTCATGCTCTCGCCGACGATGGCCAGGAGGCTGCGTTCGTCCAGGGGTGCAAACTCCGGCACCCGCTGCAAGGACTGCACCAGACTGTGCGGCATTCTCCGCGCCCCGACCTCGTTCCCGCCGACTATCCTACGGGGAGCGCCCCTCTGCGGAAACCACGTGGCCTACTCGCAAATCCCGCTACGCATCGCCCATATCTCCGACCTCCACGCCGGCGAGGTCACCTTCCAGCACGACGTGATGGCGAAGGTCATCGAGGCGATCAACCGCATGGCCCCCGACGTGGTGGTGGTGGCGGGCGACGTCACCGCCGCCGGCTACGAGGACGAGTACGTCGAAGCCGCCGCCATCCTGGCCCAGATCGAGCCCCCCAAGATCATCATCCCGGGCAACCACGACGCCCGCAACGTGGGCTGGGTGCACTTCGAGCAGTACTTCGGCGAGCGCTTCTCCCGGCTGCGCCAGGCGTTCGACCCCCAGCGGGCGGAGCGCCTGCGGGCGACCGGCTTCGTCGTGGTGGGGGTGGACTCCTCCGAGCCCGACCTGGACGAGGGCCGGGTCGGCCGGGATCGCTACCAGTGGATGCGCAGCCAGTTCGAGGACCCCCCCGCCATGCGGGAGGACATCAAGATCTTCGCCATCCACCACCACCTGGTGTCCGTCCCGGGGACCGGCCGGGAGCGCAACATCGTCATGGATGCCGGCGACCTTCTGGCCCAGCTCACCACCCTGGACATCGACCTGATCCTGTCCGGCCACAAGCACGTCCCGTTCTTCTGGGGGATCAACGGCATCCTGATCGCCAACTCCGGGACCTGCTCCACCAAGCGCCTGCGGGGCCTCACGCCGTCGTCGTGGAACGAGGTCGAGATCGACGCCTCGACGATCAAGGTCTTCCTGCACTACCCGGACGGCCGCCGGGAGCTGGCGGTGATCTTCTCCCGCAAGACCCGGGCGCTCACCCGCGAGGCGTTCACCATGACGCAGGATTTCGTGACGTCGAACCGCCTCTCGGCAGTCATCTGAACGCCTACCGCCGCCTGCCGGCGGACGCCCGGGCGTTCTTCAGCGAGGAGGAGATCGCCCACGCCCGGGCCTACCGCCGGCCCGCCCGGCGCATGGGCATCCTGGAGAGCGCGATCGGGGTCGCCGTCTTGGCGGGGGCGGTGGTGGGCAGGGTCGCCCCCCGGATGGTTGCCCGCCTGCGCCTCGGCCACGGTGCCTTCGCCGTCGTGGCGGTGGCCGCCGGCATCGTCCTGGCCGGCACCCTGATCGACCTGCCGTTCGGTGCTTGGCGCCTCCGCTACGAGCGCCGCTGGGGCTTCTCCCGCACCTCGACCGCCCAGTGGGCAAGCGACCAGATCCAGGAGCTCATCCTGTCGGTGGTCCTGGGGATCGCAGCCGCCCTGGCCTTCGCCGGGGTCACCCGCCTGGCGCACTGGTGGCTGGTCGCCTGGGTGGGCGGGGCGCTGCTTCTGGCCCTCCTCGTGATGGTGGCCCCGGCGGTGATCTCGCCGCTGTTCAACCATTTCCGCCCGCTGCACGACCCGGAGCTGCGGGCGCGCACCCAGGAGCTGGCCGACCGGGCGGGCGTCGAGATCCGCTCGGTGCTGGTGATGGATGCGAGCCGGCGTACCGCCAAGCACAACGCCTACTTCACCGGGCTCGGCCGCACCAAGCGGGTCGTCCTGTGGGACACGCTGCTGGCCGACTACGAGCCGGCCGCCACCCTCGTGGTGCTGGCCCACGAGCTGGGCCACTGGCGGCGGCGCCACGTGCTGCGCCTGCTGGGACTGGCGGCGGTGGGCCTCGGGCCCGCCCTCTTTGTCCTGGACCGGCTCCTCTCGGCAGCAGGGGCACAGCGGGCTCTGGGGGTCAGCGGCGCCACCGACCCGGCGGCGCTGGTAGTGGCGGTCGCGGTCGCAGTGGTGCTGCAGGCAGCCGCCCTCCCGGCCCTGGGGTGGTGCTCACGGGCCTGGGAGCGCCAGGCGGACCTGGACTCGCTGGAGCTCACGGGCGATGCCGACGCCTTCGCCGCCCTGCAGCGGGACCTGGCGCTGCGCAACCTGAGCGACCTGGCGCCCTCCCGGTGGGCCTACCTGCTGGCCAGCCACCCGCCGCCCCCGGAGCGCTTGGCCCTCGCCGGTCGGCACCTCCGCTCCGCCTGAGCCCGCACCCGGCCAGTGTCACCGGGAAAGGGCGATAATCCTTCTGTCAGCGCGGCTTTCCGGCAGGAGCACAGCAGACCGGATGGCGAGCCGGAAGCAAGGAGGTCGGCCATGTCCGTAGTGTCAGGTGCCACACTCGTCGAGCTGTTCACCAACCGGATCACGGCGTCCCCCAGCAGCCCGGCGATGCGGACGAAGTCTGGAGACACGTGGTCGACGATGACCTGGGCCGAGGTTGGCGCCCAGGTGGCCGATATCGCCAACGGGCTGCTCAGCCTGGGGGTGGAGGCCGGCTCCTGCGTGTCCCTGCTCTCCAGGAACCGGCCGGAGTGGATCATCGCCGACCTCGCCGTCCAGCTGTGCGGGGCCGCCACCGCCCCGGTCTACGTCACCAATTCACCCCGCCAGGTGGGCCACGTCATCGGTGACTCCGAGTCGACCGTGGCCATCGTGGAGGACGCCGCCCAGCTGGGTAAGGTGGCTGAGGTCCGGGACCGCCTGCCGAAGCTGGCCCACGTGGTGGTCATCACCGGCGAGGGCTCCGACAACAATCCCGGCGTCCTGTCCTGGGGCGAGCTCCGCCGCCGGGGCCAGGAGTACGGCGAGGCCAACCCGGCCGAGCTCAAGGCCCGCATGGCGGCGGTGAAGCCCGAGGACACCGCCACCGTGATCTACACGTCGGGGACGACCGGGGAGCCCAAGGGCGTGATGCTCAGCCACGCCAACGCCACGAAGACCGTGGGGGTCAACATCGCGGTGATGCACCTGGACACCGACCAGGCGGCGCACCGCATGATCTCCTACCTGCCGCTCAGCCACGTCTTCGAGCGCCTGATGGGCGAGTGGGGCGGCCTGTCGATGGGGGCGGAGATCTGGTTCGCCGAGTCGGTGGAGAAGCTGGTGTCCAACCTGAAGGACTGCCGGCCCACCCTCTTCGGGGGCGTCCCCCGGGTATACGAGAAGTTCTACACCGGGGTGCAGGCCAACATCGCCAAGCAGTCGGCGGTCAAGAAGTTCCTCATCAACAAGGCGGTGGCCACCGGCAAGGAACGGGTGAGCCTGACCCAGGCCGGCAAGCCCATCCCACCCGGCCTGGCGAAGCGCCACAAGCGGCTGGACCACCTGGTGCTCTCCAAGCTCCGCCACGAGCTGGGCATGGACGCGTGCGTCATCGCAGTCACCGGCGGTGCCCCCATCTCCACCGAGGTGCTGGCCTTCGTGCACTCGCTGGGCATCAACCTGGTCGAAGGCTACGGGCTCACGGAGACCACGGCGCCGCTGGCGGTCAACCCCGCCGACCGGCCCCGGATCGGGACGGTGGGGCCGCCCATTCCGGGCGTCGAGGTGCGCTTCGACGAGGACGGCGAGCTGCTGGTGAAGGGCTTCAACGTCTTCCAGGGGTACTTCCACAACGACGCCGCCACCTCGGCGGCGATGACCGCCGACGGGTTCTTCCGCACCGGCGACGTAGGCCGGTTCGACGAGGCCGGCTATGTGTGCATCACCGACCGCAAGAAGGACATCCTGGTGACCGCCGGCGGAAAGAACGTGGCGCCCCAGGTGCTGGAGGAGAAGCTCAAGTTCGACCCGCTCATCTCCCAGGCGCTGGTGGTGGGCGACCGGCGGCCCTACCTTGTGGCCCTCATCACCCTGGACGCCGAAGTGGCTCCCAAGTGGGCGGCCGACCACGGCCTGGGCGTCAGCGACCCCGAGGCCCTGGCCACCAACCAGACCGTCCTGGACGCGGTCGGGGCAGCGGTGGGCCGGCTGAACCAGGAGCTGTCGAAAGCGGAGGGGATCAAGAAGTGGGCCGTGCTGCCCAAGGACTTCACCCAGGACGCCGAGGAGATCACCCCCACCCTCAAGGTCCGCCGCAAGATCATCATGGAGAAGTACGCCGCCGACATCGAGCGCCTGTACAGCTGACACCCCCTGCCTGACGACCACGGCCTGAAGCCCCTGGCCTGACGCCCGCGTCCGCCACCACCCGCCACCGGCGCTTGACCGTTCGCGCCCTCCCGCTCTATGGTCAGGGTAGCCTAAGTGAATTCGTTAAGGTCACTTTAGAAATGGTCTTAGGAGAGCCGAATGCGGGGCTTCGGGCCGGGGGTTCTGACAACTGCGCTCGTTTTGGCCCTGACCGGGACCGCCTGCGGGGCGCACCACGCCGCCGGGGGTCCCGCCCTCACGCTCTACAGCGGCCAGCACGCCCAGACGGTGCAGGCGCTGGTGGACAAGTTCACCGCCCAGACCGGCCAGGCGGTCCACGTCCGGACCGACGATGAGGGCATCCTGGCCAACCAGATCCTCCAGGAGGGCTCCCGCTCCCCGGCCGATCTCTACTTCGCCGAGAACTCCCCACCGCTGGAGGCGCTGCAGGCCAAGGGCCTCCTGGCTCCCGTCGACCCACCGACGCTGGCCGCCGTGTCCAGCACCGACGACTCGCCACAGGGCGACTGGGTGGGCGTCTCGGCCCGGGCCGGGGCGCTGGTCTACAACACCGCCAGGCTCACGCCCGGCCAGCTGCCCGGCTCGGTCCTGGACCTGGCCAACCCGGCCTGGAAGGGCAAGGTGGGCCTCGCGCCCAGCGAGACCGACTTCCAGCCCATCGTCGCCGCCGTGGTGAAGGTCGACGGCCAGGCCGCCGCCACGTCCTGGCTGGACGGGCTGAAGGCCAACGCCACCCGGTACGAGGACAACGAGTCCCTGGTGGCCGCCGTCAACCGGGGCGACGTCCAGGTGGGCATCGTCAACACCTACTACTGGTACCGCCTGCGCGACGAACAGGGGGCCTCGGCGATGCACTCCGCACTAGCCTTCTTCAAGCCCGGGGACCCCGGCAACCTGGTGGACATCTCGGGGGCGGCGGTGCTCGCCTCCAGCACGCACCAGGCCGCCGCCCAGCGCTTCCTCGCCTTCCTGGTCAGCGCCCCGGCCCAGGAGATCATCGCCACCAGCGAGAGCTACGAGTACCCGATCGCCGCCGGCGTCACCACCACCAAGGTGGCCACGCCGCTGTCCGGGCTGGCGCCCCCGCCGCTGTCGGTCGCCGACCTGGGCGACGGCTCGGGCGCCCTCGCCCTGTTGCAGCAGGTGGGCCTGCTCTGATGGGTGCCGCCCTCGCCGCCCCCCAGACCGGCGAACCCACGGTCAGCCGGCCTGCGGGGCGCATGCGGCGCCCGGTGGTGGTGACCGGGCTGGCCGGCCTGGCGGTGGGCGCCCTCGTGCTGCTCACTCCCGCCTTCCTGGTCTTCCAGACCACCAAGCTGGGCTGGGCGGGTGTGGCCCACGTCGTCTTCCGGCCGCTGGTGGGCCAGCTGCTCTGGAATACGGTGCGCCTGGTGGTGGCGGTCACGGTCCTGGCGGCGGCCATCGGCCTGGCCACCGCCTGGTGCGTCGAGCGCACCCGGCTGCCCGGCCGGGGGGCCTGGGGCGTGCTCGTGGTGCTGCCGATCGCCATCCCCGAATTCGTCATGGGCTACGCCTGGCAGTCGGCGTTCCGCACGGTGCACGGCTACCTTGGGTCAGTGCTGGTGATGACGTTGTCGCTGTACCCCTTCGTGTACCTGCCCGTGGTGGCCGCCCTGCGCCGGGCGGACCCGGGCCAGCAGGAGGTGGCCGCCAGCCTGGGGATGGGGCCGGTGGCCACCTTCTTCCGGGTGACCCTGCGCCAGGTGCGCCCGGCGCTCCTCGGGGGGTGCCTCCTGGTGGCCCTGTACCTGCTGGCGGACTACGGCGCCTTCGCCATCATGCGCTACCAGACCTTCACCACCACGATCTTCACCGAGCTGCAGCTGGGCTTCAACGCGCCGGCGGCCTCGGCGCTGGCGCTGGTCCTGGTGCTGCTCAGCATGCTGCTGCTGGCGGGCGAGTTCCTGCTGGTCCACCGCGGCCGGTACGAGCGGCTGGGCTCGGGCGTCGCCCGGGAAGGCCGGCGGGCCAGCCTCGGGCGGGCAGCGATCCCGGTCCTGGCGGGCTTCGGCGTGCTGGTGGTCCTCGGGGTGGGGATCCCGGCGGGGGTGCTGGTCTACTGGATGCTGAAGGGGAGCTCGACCACCCTGCCCCCGGCCTCGATCCTGTCGGCTGCAGCGCACACCGTCGCCTACGCCGGGGCCGCCGCCGCCGCCACCACCGTGCTCGCCATCCCGGTCAGCGTGCTCGCCGTGCGGCGCCGGACTCGCCTCGGCATGGCCCTCGACCGGGTTGCCCACCTCGCCCAGGGGCTGCCCGGCGTGGTCGTCGGGCTCGCGCTGGTCTCCTTCGCCCTGAGCTACCTGCCCGCGCTCTACCAGACCTCCTGGGTGCTCCTGGCGGCGTACGCCGTGCTGTTCCTGCCCCTGGCGCTGGTGGCGGTGCGGTCCGCCCTCATGGCCGCGTCGCAGCGGGTGGAGGAGGCGGCCCGCTCGCTGGGCGCCCGGTCGGCCAAGGTCTTCTTCCGGATCACGCTGCCCGCCATCGCGCCCGGCCTGGGCGCCGCGTTCGCGCTGGTGTTCCTCACCACCGCGACCGAGTTGACCGCCACCCTGCTGCTGCGCCCGACCGGCGCCGAGACGCTGGCGACCCAGTTCTGGTACTACGCCACCAACCTCTCCTACGGCGCCGCCGCCCCGTATGCTGCCTTGATCGTGCTGGTCGCCGGGGTTCCCACCTTCCTGCTGACCCGCCGGCTGGGCGCGCTCGCCGGCGGGAGCCACCCGTGATGGACGCCGGGGTGGACGTGCACCAGCCCGAGCTTTCGGCCGATGGGGTCCGCAAGGCGTTCGGCGCCACGGCCGTGCTGGCCGGGGTGGACCTCCGGGTGGCGCCCGGGTCCCTCACGGCGGTGCTCGGCCCGTCGGGGAGCGGGAAGACCACCCTGCTGCGGATCCTGGCGGGCTTCGAGCGGGCCGACGCCGGGCAGGTGTACATCGGCGGGGACTGCGTCGACGGTCCCGGCCGGTGGATGGCTCCCGAACGCCGGCGGGTGGGCTACGTCCCCCAGGAGGGCCTCCTCTTCCCGCATCTCAGCGTGTCGGCCAACATCGCCTTCGGCCTGCCCCGGGGCCGGGAGCGGGCCCGGCGCGTGGAGCAGGTCCTGGAGCTGGTGGGCCTGCCCGGGCTGGGGAACCGGCGCCCGCACGAGCTGTCCGGCGGCCAGCAGCAGCGGGTGGCCCTGGCCCGGGCACTGGCGCCCCGGCCGCGCATCGTGCTGCTGGACGAGCCGTTCGCCTCCCTGGACCGCAGCCTGCGCCAGAGCCTGCGCCAGGACGTCCGCCAGGTGCTGAAGGCGGAGCGGACCACCGCCGTGCTGGTGACCCACGACCAGGACGAGGCCCTGTCGATCGCCGACGTGGTCGCCGTCCTGCGGTCCGGCCGGGTGGTCCAGGCCGGGACCCCCCGTGAGCTCTACGACTCACCCGCCGATGCCGAGGTGGCCGCCTTCGTGGGCATGGCCAACTTCCTTCCGGGCACGATGGTGGACGGCGACAACGCCGACACCCCCCTGGGCGCCCTGTGCCTCGACTGCCCCGGCCGGATGCCGGCGGGGGCGCGGGCGACGATCCTCATCCGCCCGGAGCAGCTGGCCATCCGCCCGCCCGAGCGCTGCCCGGAGGGATGCCCGCTGGCCGCCGTCTCCCGGGTGGACTACCACGGGCATGAGGCGGTCGTGCGTCTCCAGCTGCAGCCCTCGGGCGCCCGCCCGGGGACCGACCTGGTGGCCCGTGTCCCTGCGGGGGCGGCGGGCGCAGCCCGCCCGGGGGACATGGTGGGCGTCCTGGTCCAGGGCGGGGTGCACGTGCTGCCCGGCTCGCACGAGGACGGCCCGCACGAGAACGGGTCGCTCGAGGGCGCCACCCACAACGACAAGAACCAGGCGGCGACGAACGGGGCGGGACCCGCCGCGCCGGCCGACAACGGTACCGGGAGCCGGGCAGGCGCCGGAGGGGCCCCGACGGCGTGAGTTTGCATCCCCCGACGCCGGGCGGCCCCAAGGACGGGGCGCCCGACTCGAGGACCTACTGGCGCCTGCTCGCGGTCGGCCTGGCCATGCTGGTGGTGGCAGTCATCGGGGCGGGCGCACTGGTGGTCAACAGCTCGCACGGTCAACCAGCCCCGCACGCGGTCTCACCCACGCCGGCCGCCGGAGCGGGCGACGACGCCAACGTAAACAATCCCGCCAATGCCAAAGTGGGCGGCGCCACCCCGACCCAGCAGTCCCCGGCCGCCCTCCCGCCCGCCCGGGCGTCGGGCGGTGGTCCCCTGGCCGGGGTGGGCGCCCTCGGCCCGGGCGCGCCCACCGCCGACTGGGTGGTCACCGAGAACGCCCAGCCCGGCACCCGGGACTGGCTCCTCACCAAGCCGGCGAAGAACCATGAGATCGAGGGCTACGCCAACGCGGTCAGTATCAACGCCGGCGGGTCGGCGACGCTCTTCGTCTCGACCGGCGCGCCCACCTTCCACGTCGATGCCTACCGCATGGGCTACTACAGCGGGGCGCAGGGCCGCCACATCTGGTCGTCGCCCGAGCTGCCCGGCGTGACCCAGACCGCGTGCGCCCTCACTCCCGGGGTCAACACCGTCTCGTGCGCCTGGCAGCCGTCGCTGACCGTGCCCACCGGTGCGGGGTGGCCAGAGGGGGATTACCTGTTCAAGCTGGTGGCCAGCACCGGGTGGCAGTCCTACGTCCCGCTGACGATCCGCAACGACGGATCGACGGCGGCGTACGAGATCGACAACGACGTGACCACCTGGCAGGCCTACAACCTCTACGGGGGCTACGACCTCTACCAGGGCCCGGGCGGGTATGCCAGCCGCTCGCGCATCGTGAGCTTCGACCGGCCGTACACGCTGGGCACGGGCTCGGGCGACTTCCTGGGCAACGAGCTCCACGTCGTCTCGCTCATGGAGTCCCTCGGCCTCGACGTGACCTACTCGACCGATGTCGACCTCGACCAGCACCCCGAGCTGCTGCTGGCCCATAAGGCCTTCCTGTCCCTCGGCCACGACGAGTACTACTCCCTGGCGATGCGCACCGGGCTGCAGGGGGCAGTCAACCAGGGGATCAACCTGGTGTTCTTCGGCGCCAATGCCATCTACCGCCACATCCGCTTCCAGCCCTCACCGAACGGCCCGGACCGGCTGGAGGTGGACTACAAGGCCGCCGCCGAGGACCCGCTCAACGGCAAGGACAACGCCGATGTGACGCCGGTGGCCTGGCGCGACCCGCCGAACAGCCTGCCGGAGAGCGCCATCATCGGCGACTACTACCAGTGCAACCCGGTGACGGCCGACATGGTGATCACCGACCCCTCGTCGTGGCTCTTCGCCGGCACCGGGGTGGCGCAGGGAACGCAGCTGACCGACCTCGTCGGCACGGAGTACGACCACTTCGACCCCAAGGCGCCCGGGCCCCGGAATGTGACCGTCCTGGCCCGCTCCCCGCTGGTGTGCCAGAAGCGGGCCGACTACGCCGACATGACGTACTACACGGCGCCCTCGGGGGCGGGGGTCTTCGCCAGCGGGACGCTCAACTGGGTGCCGAAGATGGTCCCGACACCGTGTGCCTTCCCCTGCCCGGGGCCGACGGTGGTGCGGGTGACCGAGAACATCCTGGCGGCGTTCGGGAGCGGACCGGCGGGGCGGGCGCATCCCTCGACCGCCAACTGGCAGGGGCTGGCGATCCCGCAGCCCTCGCCGGCCTCCGCCGCCCCGCCCGCGAGCCCGGGCCCCGATGTGGGGGAGGGGAAGAGCCAGTAGGGGCCGCCCGGCCTCAACAGGGAACTGGGGGACATCTGTCCCGGGCTGCGGGACGAATGTCCCCCGCCTCGGTTGGCGGGGCCCGCTTATCCCCAGTGGAAGTTGACGGTGTTGGGGCGGGAATCCTTGCCGCTCATCGATGCCCGGGTCTGCGCCCGGCCGATCGACCAGCGCAGCCGCTCCTCTTCGCCCTCCTCCTCGGTGCGATGCCGGTACGCGGTATCCAGCAGGAGCCCGGCGTCCAGGCCGGCGCTCATCGCCAGGCAGGGCGCCCGGAAGGCACAGTCCCGGCAGTTGTCCGGGCTCGGGTTCGGGTAGATCGCCAGGCCGGGATCGGCCACCTCGCGCGCCTCGGCGGCGGCGTTCGGGCCCACGGCCCGGACCGACCCCCGCGCCCGGCGCACGAAGGTGCGCCGGAACCATTCGCCGGTGTAGCGCTCGGTGATGCGGTCGGTGGCGGCGTCGCCTCCCGGGACGTCGGCGCCCGGCCCGGGTTCGTCGGGCGAGATCGGGCTGCGCCGGGTGTGGATGTGGCGGGGCCGGCGCATCGTCCGCCCATCGGTGGTGGCCCAGGCCGCCATCCCGGTCGTGGCCCCCTCGGCGCTGGCCTCCTCGGTGTCGAGGTCCATGCGCAGCTCGTTGTAGACGGTCCCGGCAATGCGGAGCTGGGGGTAGGTGAGCTCGGTGGCCCACAGGGCGGTCAGGCCATCGAGGTCCAGCAACAGGTCGTCGTCGTCCAACCACCGGTTCCCGACGAGGCGGTGGATGGCCATCCAGTATTCGTCGTTGTGGTCGGAGAAGAGCTGGTCCACCCGGCCCAGGTAGCGCATCTCCCGGCCGAGGTGGGTGGCGAGGTCGGAGCCCGGTGTGTCCGGATCCGGGATGGGGGCCCAGTACTCCTGGTCGGAGAAAATGGAGGCGAAGGTGTCCAGCGGCGCCGACCAGGTGAAGTACCCGTTCAACATCGAGTTGCCCAGGGCGCTGGCCTCCTCGAAATCCCGCTCCTGCTCGGGCGTCAGGGGGGCTGCCTCCTCGAAGTGCCCCACCTGCTCGGCCATGGAGCGCGAGAAGCCTTTGAGCGCCAGCGGGCGCACGATGCTGCGGTCCCAGTCGTCCATGGCCGGGAAGTAGTACACGGCGAGGGCGTCATGGATCGCCTTGTCGAAGTCGAAGGGCCGGGAGGAAACCGCCGGGATGTAGTTCTGGCGGATCCGGGCGCCCAGGTCCCACGCCCGCCGGCACCGCCGGTAGGTGGCCATCTCCTGGGGGCGGAGGACGAAAGCCCACGTCATCGCCCCTCCAGCATACGTGCGGCGACCATGTGTCCAAGAATTTCCATCACGTGTTGTCGTCGATGGCCGTGCGCGCTGTATCGTGAGCACACATGGAATCTGGGGGGGCGCTGGTGGACGACAAACGTTCCGAGGAGGATCTGACTGCCGCGCTCGCGGCATGGCGTGAGGCCGAGGCGACCCGGCGCGGCGTGCCTGCGTACCGGATCCTGCAGGACGGGACGCTGCACATGCTGGCCCGGGCCCGACCCCGCACCACCGACGCGCTCGCCCGGGTGGGCGGCGTGGGGCCCCGCACCGTCGAAAGCTACGGCCCGACGCTGGTGGGGCTTATCGGGGAGCACTGCGGCCCGGTCCCGGCCCCGGTCGACCGCCGCGACCTGAGCCCTGACTCGAAGGCGCTGCTGGCCGCCCTACAGGAGTGGCGGGGCGCCGAGGCCGAGCGCCTGGGGGTCGCCCCCTACCGCGTGTTTTTCGACGAGACGCTGCGTCTGATCGCCCAGGTACGGCCGGCCACCGCGGCCTCCCTGCGGGGCATCCCGGGCGTGGGGGCCAGCAAGGAGCCCCATATCGACGCTGTGCTGGCTGTGGTGGCTGCCGACACCGAGCGCCGTGCGGGGGGGCCGCCCCCGGTCGGGCCGCCGGTGGCGCGCAGCGCGGAGGAGGCCGCCCTGCTGGCCGCGCTCACCGACTGGCGCGCCGCTGAAGCCAGCGCCCGGGGGTTGCCGCCCTACCGGGTGCTCCTGGACCAGACGCTCCGGCTGATCGCCCGGCTCCGCCCGGCCACCCCGGTGGCTCTGCGCAACATCGTCGGTGTCGGCCCCGCCAAGATGCGCGAGTACGGCGACGAACTGCTGGCGCTGGTGCAGGAGCACGCCGGCTGACCGAACATATGTACCTGCCATGTCGGGCGCCGCTGGTAGGGTGTCAGGCATGGGCCAGGACCCGGGTCGGGGCATCTTCGACGGGCTGAACGAGGAGCAGGCGGCCGCGGTCGCGACCACCCGCGGGCCGGTATGCATCCTAGCGGGCGCCGGCTCCGGCAAGACCACCACCATCACCCGCCGCATCGCCCACCAGGTCGCCAGCGGGGCGTTCGCCGCCCAGGAGATCCTGGCGGTCACCTTCACGGACAAGGCCGCCCGGGAGATGGAGTCCCGGCTGGCGGCGCTCGGAGTGGCGGGGGCCCGGGTGAAGACCTTCCACGCCGAGGCCCGGGCGCAGCACGGCGCCCTGACCGGCGCCTTTGCCGAGCTGCTGCCCACGAAGGCTGCCCTGCTGGCGCCGTTGACCGCCCGGCTGCCCCCGCCGCACAAGTTCGTGAGCTCGCGGGACGTGGCCACCGAGATCGAGTGGGCCCGGAACCGCCGGATCCCGCCCGACCGGTACCTGGAGATGCTGGGGGACCGCAAGCCGCCGCTGCCGCCCGAGATCATGGCGGGCCTGTACGGGACCTACGAGCGCCGCAAGCGCGAGCGCGGCCTCCTGGACTTCGAGGATCTCCTGGAGCGCACCCTGGAGCTGCTCGAGGGGGGCGGTGCCGCCGCCGGGGCCATCCGCAGCCGGTACCGGGCATTCTCGGTGGATGAGTACCAGGACGTGAACCTGTTGCAGCAGTCCCTGCTGGAGGCCTGGGTGGGGGAGCGCAGTGACCTGTGCGTGGTGGGCGACGACTACCAGTCCATCTTCGGGTTCACGGGCGCCACGTCTCGTTACCTGGTGGGCTTCCCCGCCCGCTACCGGGGCTGCCGGGTGGTCCGGCTGACCGACAACTACCGCTCGACTCCCGAGGTCCTCGCCCTGGCGAACCGCCTGGTGGTGCATTTCGGCGCCGAACCCCGCCGCCTGCGGGCGGCAGCCCCGCCGCCGGATGGACCCGCCGGGCCGGCGCCTTCGGTGCGGTGGTTCCCGGACGGTGCCGAGGAGGTGGCATCGATCGTGGCCGAGTGCCGCCGGCTGCACGCCGCCGGGACCCCCTGGGAGGAGATGGCGGTGCTCTACCGGATCAACGGGCGCTCAGAGCCGCTGGAGGAGGCACTGGCCAAGGCGCGCATCCCGTACCAGGTGGCCGGTGCGGCGTTCCTCCGGCGGCCGGCCGCCAAGTCCGTACTCAACCTCCTCCGCCGGGCATCCCCGTCCGCTCCGGTGGTGCCCGCAGTGGGCGCTGCGCTGCGCCAGGTGGGCTACCGGCCGGGAGCCGACACTGAGACCCGGGGCGACGAGGCCACCCGCCAAGCGGACCTCGCCCGGCTGTCCGAGCTGGCCGAGGGCTACGCCGCCGAGGGTGCCGAGGGCGGGGTGATGGGCTTCGTGGCCGACCTGCGCCGGCGCTTCGCCCCCGAGGAGGAGGGCCGGGGGGTGCAGCTGCTGACCTACCACCGGTCGAAGGGCAAGGAGTTCGATGCCGTCTTCCTGCCCCGTCTGGAGGACAAGGAGCTGCCCTTCGCCCTGGCCGACTCGCCCGAGGAGCGGGCAGAGGAGCGCCGGCTGCTCTACGTGGGGATCACCCGGGCCCGCCGCCACCTGCAGCTGTCCTGGGCGTCGTCCCGGGACGACGGCCCCCGGCGGCGAGGTGCCGCCTCGCCGTTCCTGGCCGAGTTGGAAGCGCCGGGCCAGGCGCCGGGAGCCGGAGGCCGCGCTGCTCTGGGGCGTGCCCCGGCGCCCGGCAAGCGGCCCGCCGAGCCGGAGACCCCACTGCTGGTGGCCCTGAAGGAATGGCGGCGCCGGGAGGCCTCCGAGCGCAGCCTCCCGGCCTACGTCGTGTTCCACGATTCAACCCTCGGGATCATCGCCCGGAACCGCCCGGCCACCCACGCCTCCCTGCTGGCCGTGCCCGGCATCGGTCCCGCCAAGGCCGGTGCCTACGGCGAGGCGGTGCTGGCCATCGTGAAGACGTTCGCCAGCGCCCCGGATGGCGGCACCGAAGGGGTGCCGGATGGGGTGCCGGACGGGGGCCCGGATGGCAGGGACGGGTAGGCTCTCGATAGAGTTCCCCGCGTGCGCGGGGACCGGGTCGAGGTGGTGGTCGATGTCGGTGACGGCACCCGCACCTACGAGGTCACCGCCACCAAGGCGGGCAGGCGGGTCGATGTCAGCATCGCCCGGGGCACGGTGGAGGTCGTCGAGGTGACGCGCTCCGGCCAGGCGGTCCGCTCTGCCCGCTTCATGGCCAGCCGGGTGGTGGCCATCGTCGAGTACCCGCTCGCCGGGCCGGACGACGACGTGGAGGTGGCGCCCCGGCGCCGGCGCCCGGGTCCCGCCCCGGACCAGGCGGCCCTGGAGCTGTAACCGCCGGGGTAGGTCGTTGCCGGCGGGTCCTCAGACCCGGCGGGCGCCGGTCTTGGCGATCAGCTCGGCGTGCCAGCCCGATTCCTGCAGGTCCGCCACCAGCCGGTCCTTGGTGTACGGCTTGATGTCGATGACCGGGGCCCCGGCGAAGGCGTCGAGCCCCCGGACGGTCAGCACGGTGCCCCGCCGGCCGATCAGTTCGACGATCGAGAGCCCGATCGGGTTGGGCCGGGGAGGCGCGTCGCACGCGAACACTCCGATGGTCGGGAGTTCCTCGGGCGTGAGCCCGAGGCGCAGCAGGCCCCGGGGCTGGATCTGCAGCCGGGCGCGGGCCTCCTGCGGGAGCCGGTGCATCCAGAACAGGATGAACAGGTGGGAGAAGCCGTCGATGGCCTGCAGGCCATCGGCCAGGTCCTCCCGGACGTGGATCTCGCTGGTCAGGGAATGCCACTGGTCCTTCAGCACGTCGTCCGGGTGGCTGTGGACCACCGCGCCGATGGGGTCGAGGACGAAGGGCGGCTCCATGCGCGGCAGTGTAGCTGCGGGGAGGGGCCGGAACTGAGGCCGGGGATGGGCCCCCGGGTTGGGACCGGGAGTGCGCCGGAACGGGGCCAGAACCGTGGCACCATGGCTCGATGAGCACTGTGGCCGGGGTCGTCCAGGACCCCTCTCAGGCACCCGTCGAGGCACCCGCCGTCGAGGTGGCCGACCTCACCAAGCGGTACCCGAAGTCGAAAGTCCAGGCGGTGGACGGCATCTCGTTTACGGTGGCCCGCGGCGAGGTCTTCGGGCTGCTGGGACCGAATGGAGCCGGGAAGACCACGACGGTGGGCATCCTCACCACCCGGGTCCGGGCCACCGGGGGGACTGCCCGGGTGGGCGGGGTGGACGTCCGCACCGACCCGGTGGCGGCCCGCCGCATCCTCGGCGTGGTACCGCAGCGCAACAACCTCGACCGCTCGCTGTCGGTGAGGCAGAACCTGCTGTTCCACGCCGCGTACCACGGCGTGCCCCGTGCGGTGCGCCGGGCGCGGGCGGAGGAACTCCTGGCCCAGTTCGGCCTGGGGGAGCGGGCCGACGAGAAGCCGGCCATGTTCTCGGGCGGCCAGTCCCAGCGGATGATGATCGCCCGGGCGCTCATGCACGCCCCGGCGGTGCTCTTCCTGGATGAGCCCTCGACGGGTCTGGACCCGGCCGCCCGCCTCTTCGTGTGGGACCGGGTGCGCGAGCTCCAGGATGCGGGCACGACCATCCTGCTGACCACCCACGACATGGACGAGGCGGCGTCGCTCGCCGACCGGATCGGCATCATGGACCGGGGCAAGCTGCTGGCACTGGACACACCCGAGGCGCTGATCCGCCAGTTGCCCGGCGAGCGGACGCTGGACGTTTCGCTTGCGGTGTCGTCGCCCTCGGCTGCCGAGGCCGCCCAGGCCCGCCTGGAGGCCCTTCCCGGCGTGGTGCGGTTGGAGCGGCTCGGCGCGGCCGGTGGCGCCGGGCAGGCATCGGCCGATGGCGCCGGGGATGCCCAGCACCTGCGGCTCTATGTCGAGGGCCAGACCGGGACGCTGATCGGGCCGGTCGTGGCCGCGCTCGACGGCTCGGGAGCCGCGCTGGACGGGTTCAGCGCCGGCGAGCCCACCCTGGAGGACGTCTTCATCCACCTGACCGGCCGGGCGCTGCGGTGAGCACCGAGGCCCACCCCATCACTCCATCCCGGGCGTTCTTCGCCGTCCTGGGGCGCGATTCCTACGTCACGGGGCGCGAGCTGCCCATCTTCCTCGCCCAGGTGATCCTGCAACCCCTGTTCCTGCTTTTCGTCTTCGGCAAGATCCTGACCGACCTCGGCTACGCCCAGAACGGCTACGCCCAGGTCTTGTTCCCCGGCCTGGTCGGCCTCGCCGCCGTGCTGACCGGCCTGCAGAGCACGGCGTTCCCCTTGGTGCTCGAGTTCTCCTACACCATGGAGATCGAGGACCGCCTGCTGGCGCCCCTGCCGGTGGGCCTGGTGGCGCTGGAGAAGATCGTGAACGCCTCCCTGCGCGCCCTCGTGGCCTCAGTGGTCATGTTCCCGGTGGGCGTGCTGATCCTGGGCACGATCCCCTGGCAGTCATCGAACGCCCCGGAGGTCGTGGCGATCGTGCTCCTGGGCTGCATCGTGGGCTCCGCCCTCGGGCTGGTGCTCGGCACCTTCGTGCCGCCCAACCGCATCAACATCATGTTTGCGCTCATCCTCACCCCGCTGCTGTTCACCGGCGCCAGCCAGTACCCCTGGCCCTCGCTCGCCCACCTGCGCTGGTTCCAGGTGGTGACTGCGGTCAACCCGTTGACCTACGTCAGTGAGGGCCTGCGCGGGGCGATGACGCCGCAGGTGCCCCACATCCACGTGTGGCTCTGCATTGTGGTGCTGTCGGCGTTCGTCCTGGCCTTCAGCATCGTGGGCATGTGGGGGTTCTTCCGCCGGGCCCTCGGGTAGCCTGCCCGCGTGAGGGCAGCGGGAAGGGCGTGGGTCGCCGTGGCAGTTGCCGGCTCGGGCGTGCTGAGCGCCTGTTCGGGGGCGAAACCGGTTGCCCGGGTGGGGGCCCCGTCCCCGACGGTCGCGTCGCCGGCTCCGCTGGTGCGGTCCTCGCCCCTGGCCGATGCCTGCACCCTGGCAACGGCCGCTCAGGTGTCGGCCGCCTTCGGGGGCACGGCGGCAGCCGGGGTGGGGGGCACCTTCGCCCTGGTCCCGATCTGCGAGTTCGCCCTCACCGCGTCCCCGGTGGGCGTGTCCGGCGTGCAGATCTGGGCGCTGGTCAACACGCAGGCCAGCGCCTTCCAGGGCAAGCAGCCGGGCGGCGTGGCGGTTGCCGGGGTGGGCGATGCCGCCTACTACTTCGCCTCCCTGCACCAGCTGACCTTCATCCGCAACGGGCGCGCCGTCCTGGTGCGGGGGCAGTTCCAGGGAACGACGCCTGCCCCCGCCGACCCGAGCGCCCTCAAGAGCGCTGCCGTCGCGCTGGGGAAGGCGATCGCCGCCGGCTTGTAGGGACCCCGCCGGCAGGTGCCCGCTTGGGGGCTGCTCAGGTTCCCACCTGGATCTCGCCGTCGATCTCCCGGACGGGGAACACCCGGATCGGCCCGGGAGGCGGGCCGTCGATGACCGCGCCGGTGGCGAGGTCGAACTGGCCGTAGTGGCAGGGGCAGAGGACGGTGGCACCCTCCAGCTCGCCGTCGGCCAGGGAGCACATCGCGTGCGTGCACAGGTCATCGAAGGCAAAGAGCCGGCCCTCGGCGCGCGCGATGGCGATCCGGCGTGATCCTACGGTGTAGCCGGCGATCGTCCCCTCCGGGACCCCGCCGGCCGGACCCACCGATGCAAATTCCCCCATCCCTACCTCCCCGTAGCCCGCGTGCTGCCCGCCGAATTTCGGCCCCAACCTAGCGCGGGAGCTGACGCTGCGAGCCCCGCTAGCGAGGGCCTGATCCCGGGAACCCGTTGTCGGCTGCGGGCTCTGGACCTAGCCCGGGCGGCCGGGTGGGCGAAATTTATGGCGGACAATCTTTGACTCGGCAACGTTCATGAGGTTTACTCACTGAGGCGGGTAGTTTCCCGGCAGACACTCGGCACACATTGGGAGGCAAAGCATGAACAAGAGTGACCTGGTTGACCACGTCGCCGCATCGACCAATGAGTCAAGGGTCAAGGTGGCGGGCGTCATCGACGCGCTCCTCGACACGATCTCCGATGCACTGGAGAAAGGCGACCGGGTCACGATCCCGAGCTTCGGGACGTTCCGGGTCAGTTCGCGCCAGGCCCGCACGGGCCGCAACCCGCGGACGGGCGAGAGCGTGAAGATCGCCGCCACCAACGTGCCCGTATTCAAGGCGGGCGTGGGCTTGAAGGAGGCGGTCGCCGCCAAACCCGCAGCGAAGTCCGGGGCGAAGAAGGCCACCGCCAAGCCGGCCGCCAAGGCTACGGCGAAAGCTGCTGCGAAGCCTGCCGCGAAGGCTGCTCCGGCCAAGGCCGCGGCGAAGGCTGCTCCGGCCAAGGCCGCGGCGAAGCCGGCTGCGAAGGCCGCCGCCAAGCCGGCGGCGAAGACTGCCGCCAAGGCCCCGGCCAAGCCGGCCACCAAGCCCGCGGCAAAGCCCGCGGCAAAGCCCGCGGTAAAGCCGGCTGCCGCCAAGGCGAAGCCGAAGGCCAAGAAGTAACCGCGGCGCTGGTTGGCGTGAAGGGCGGGCCTCCGGGCCCGCCCTTGCTGCTTCCGGGCCCGCGTTGGTTTTTGAGCGCGCTAGGGTGACGCCATGAAGCGTGCGATGTCGGGCAAGACCCGCCGGGGCAGCCCGCCGCTGCCTCGGCAGCGCAAGGCCCTGCGGGTCGTGCAGTTGACGTTCCTGGGGTTGGCTGGGGCGCTGGCCCTCCTGACGGCGGGTGCCTGGCGCAGCCACCAGCACCCCCTGGGCGCCGCCTCCACCCTGGGCACCCAGAGCGGCTCCGGGCTGGGAGAGGTGGTCGCACTCGGCCTGGGCGTCGTCGCCTTTGCCGGCCTGGCGGCCGGGATGGGCCTGCGCGTAGTACGCGGGCCCGAGCCGCGGGACCCGAACCAACTGACACTGGAGCCGGGGCCGGTTCGGCCCCGGTAGCGTTGTGATCAGCAGTTGGATGCAGACGTTCCCCGGCAAAGCGCCCCACCCCGCTACGCCGCGCCGCGGGTGGCGGCTTCGGGGTCCGCGTTGGCGTGGTCCTCATCCCGCGGCGGGAGGGGTCCGGGGTCCGCGTCCGCTGCTCCTCTCGGGAGCAGCCGCGGGCGCGGGCTGAGCGGAGCCATCAGGTCCGCGAGGGCGGGGCGGACGCCGATGAAGGCGGCAAGGCCGTAGGCGAGGAGGGCGATGTTGGCCAGGCCGAATGCCGCGTGTCCCCACCGCCCGGCCAGCGCATCGCCGGCAGCACCCACGCTCCAGGAGCCGAGCATCGCCAGCTCGAAGACGACGTAGCGGGCCGGTACCCGGGTCCGGTCGGCCACCTTCGGGGTGCGGGCGAAGGGGACTTTCGTGCGTGTGGTGGCCTGGTGGATCGATTTTGCGACGCCGGCCAGGTTTATCGGCACCAGCGCCAGGTTGAGCGCGTACACCCGCACGACGTCCGAGGACCGGTAGCCCAGGTGGCTCAGGTCCCGGGCGTACAGCAGGAAATAGGGGGCGGCCAGGAGCGGGAGCCACGGGCTCACCGATCCGCGCGGGAACGAGTAGGACAGCAGGACCAGAAGGCCGATGTTCACCGCGGCGATCGAGGACAGGTAGTGGAACCGGATCGTCGTCTCCGCGATCTTGCGGACGCTTCGGGGCCGAGCGAACAGGTAGCGGAACAGCTTGGGCAGGATGATCAGGCCCCCGTTGGCCCAACGCCGCCGTTGGATGACCAAGGCGCCGAAGTCCGGCGGGGTGGCACTGACCGCCAACCGGTCCGGGTAGTTGTGCAACTGCCAGCCGGCGTGGACGAGGTCGATGCTCGACTCCGTGTCTTCGATCACCGTGCGGTCCTGGATGTATCGGGCCACCGGGAACCCACGGTCCCAGTCCAGGGTGCGGACGTCGTCGAGAGCCGAGCGGCGCACGAGCGCGTTGGCGCCTACCCAGTACGTGGCGCCGTAGGTGCTCGAGCCCTGGTGCAGCAGGTGCTGGATGTCCGTGGTGGCGCCCGCGATCCGCTCCAGCGTGCCCGCCGGATTGGGGATGGCGCAGTAGGGCGTCTGCATGACCGCGACCTTCTGATTTTCTGGTTGCTCCATCTCGTAAGCCAGACGGAGGGCGTAGTCGGGCGCCAGGAGGCTGTCGGCATCGAGGGTGATGACGTACGCGGCGCCGGGCACCACGAGATCGCCCGAATCCCCCGGCGAGGCCACGAGATGTACCCCGTCGGATCGCTCGACGTAGTCCCAGGACTGGCCCATCAGGCCGATGTAGGTGTTCAGATTCATGGCCTTGTTCGGCTCATGGGAGAGATTGACGAACCGCTTGCGCTCGAAGCTGGTGAGGTCGCAGCTGAAGCGGTTGCGGAGTCCGGTGAGATCAGCGCGCAGAGCCGCCTCGTCCAGCGGGGCTGCGGCACGTACCAGCGCGCGCAGCTCGGCCCCCCGGTTCGCAGCTTCACGCCCCGGTGCCCGCAGGATGTGCTCGGCAAAAAAGGAGTCGGTACGGCTGGTCACCGGCGCATCGTTGGCTGCCTGCATGAACCAGCCGGAGATCCAGTCCCACAGGCCGGCCAGCCGGATGGTCTCCGCCGCGCGGTCGCAGCCGCCGCTGGCCATCCGGTCATGAAAACCGGCGTTGGCCGCCCGCACCCGGCTGGCAGGACGCTCCAGGTACCGCTGGAGTTCGATGGGCAGCAACCGTGCCCGGTCGAGTGCCCTCTGTCCTTCCGGATCGTGCGCCGGTGGGTCATCGATCAGCAGCACCACCCGGTTGGGATAGCGCTGCAGGGCTGCAGACAGCAGCGTCTGGGCAACCACCTGGGGCTCTTCCCGGTAGGAAGGCACCAAGGTGACGAGTGGCGGCAGGCCCGAGCCCTCGAAGGACGTGAGGCGGCGCTGCGGGACCGGTCTGTGGCCCGCGAGACGGGAGAGGTACCCGATGCGCTCGAGCTGGTACACAACGTTGCCGAACAGCAGGAAGGCAAGCATCGGAATCAAGGCTGCTTGTTCCACGGTATCCGATATCTTGTGCCGTCCTATCCTGAACGCCAAAGCTAACAATTCGTCCCGCCCGAATAACACCAGACCTATGAGGGTGATTGCCAGCAGAATTCCCGACAGCCAAAGCTCCTTCCTCGCGGTTGCTGGATGAAGGCGCAGGTCGCGGCCGTGGAACCCCGCAGGGGTAGTTGAGCCCGCATAGCGTGACGAATGTCGGGGCGAAACCGGTTTATGCCGCTCATGGGCGCGCCCGAGCGCGCCAGAATGAAGTCTGTGCATGGCTCCAGAAAGAAAGGGGTGGGCGGGCTGGGTTGACGGTATGTACTTTAGACCGGAGTTGCTCGGCGGAACGTGAACAAACTCCTTGCTGAGCAGGGGGTTTGTCTTTTGAAGGACCGAGCGTTCTGTCTACAGCTCATTTGAGCACCGTGGGGATGGCCGAGCCGATGAGGTCGAAGGCCTGGCGCTGGGTGGCGGTCGGGATGGCGAGCTTGTCGAATTCC